>CAZIVE010000031.1:11484-26322 GCA_964542435.1 uncultured Parabacteroides sp. | reverse complement strand
ATGGAAGAAGCGTATCAAATGGGAAAAAACATCTGATCGTTTCACTTTTGTTCTCCTCTATTCTTCAAAAAGATGAATCCCATTTTGGGAATGGAGCTACAGCATCAAAAATGACTTTGCAATTTCGGGATTCGGCTTTTCCACTTGGAAAAATGACTTTGCAACTTTACATTTCGACTTTTCCACTTGGAAAAATGACTTTGCAGCTTTTCATTTCGACTTTTCCACCTGGAAAAATGACTTTGCAACTTTGCATTTCGATTTTTCCACTTGGAAAAATGGTTTCCCGATTTGGGACAAACTTTTTCAGCTCGTTTGGCTTATCCCAAATTGGGGAATTGTCATTTTCACAAAACAGTCCTTCGCACAAATGCGCAAAGGATATTTCAAGGAAGATGGGTCGCATCTTCGAAGATCCATCATCTTTATAACGATGCCGATGTTCGGCTCAAGGATCATAATTTGATACAACCGTACGGTGAAGCACCAACCTCGAACGCCTCGTATTAGAGCTTTCTAATAAATACATTTTCACAAGGACTTTTAAAGGAATGTAATTAGATAATTCTAATGACAGAATCACTCCAAACCCATCTACATTTGCGGCGGGAGAATGTATTTATCGTTTCACTCAAAATCCATTATCGTTCAAAACAAATCCGATTATGTCCAACATGTATCTAGAATCATTCTTTGAGAATTCCGCACGCCATTATCCCGATCATACGGCGATAGAACAAGGCAATGTAAAATACAGTTACAGCGAAGCTGATCGCGAGGCGAACCGTCTGGCGAATTATCTCGTTTCTCACGGACTTGCCCCGGAGAAGAAAGCAGTCATACTGCTTCCTCGAAGTGCTGAAGTCATCATCACGATGATCGGCGTCCTTAAAAGCGGCGCCGCCTACATTCCGCTCGATCCGGAAATTCCAGCCGAACGTGTCAACTTCATTATGGATGATGCCAAAGCGGAACTTCTCATTACGGACGACGAGATCTTGCAGAACATCGGATCGCAGCTCAACGCATTTCCCATCCTCAATCTCGATCATGCCGAGGAACTGAAAGATTATCCAGAAACGCGGCCCGAAGTGGAAGGTCGCTCGCCTGAGAATCTCTGTTACATGATCTATACTTCGGGTACGACAGGCAAGCCGAAAGGTGTCTTGCTGGAACATCGCAATGCCGTCACCTATGTGAACGGCGCAAGGAAAATCTATCCGATCGGTCCGGACGACCGTTCGCTACAAGGCTTTTCCGTTTCGTTCGATGCATCCGTGGAAGAAATCTGGGTTCCGCTGTCTGTCGGCGCCACCATGGTGATCGGAACCTTCGACATCATGCGCTCGGGCGACCGATTCTCATCGATTCTCAACAAACTGAACATCACTTTTCTGTCTTGTGCACCGACGCTGCTTTCCATGGTCAAAGAAGATATCCCCGGACTGAAAACACTCATCTTCGGAGGAGAAGTCTGCACGAAAGATATTGCCGCTCGTTGGTGTAAGCCCGGAAGAACCGTATTCAACACCTACGGACCGACGGAAGCGACCGTCATTGCAACCTATGCCATTCTTGAAGAAGGAAAAGAGGTAACTATCGGCAAAGCACTTGATGGTTATGAGGTGCTGCTTGTCGATGAACATCTGCAACCGATCACTGGCATCGATCAGGAAGGCGAAATCCTCATCGGTGGGGAAAGCATTGCACGTGGATATCTCAATCGGGAAGACCTGACGGCAAAGAAATTCATCACGACCGACCGTTTCTCAGGAAAGCTCAAACGCTACTATCGGACGGGCGATCTGGCTAAATATGATGACGATCGGGACCTCGTCTTTATCGGACGCGCCGATGCACAAGTCAAGGTTCGCGGATTCCGCGTGGAACTGGCGGAGATCGAAGGACTGCTCATGCAAAACGATGCGATCCAGGCTGCGGCTGTGAAGTTGGATGAAAGCACACAGCAGCTGGCGGCCTTCGTCGTCCTTAGCGAAAACAAAGAGCTGAACCGTGAAGCCATTGCAACCGAACTGAGGAAACTTCTCCCCTATTATATGATTCCTTCCACACTGGATGTCATCGACAAACTGCCTATGACGACCAGTCAGAAGATCGACCGCAAACATCTGCCGGAACCTAAGACTCCGCTCGTTTTCTCAAGCAAGAAGAAAATCATTCTGCCTACAACGCCATTGGAAAAAGAGTTGGTCAGAGTCATCTCGAAGAACATCAACCGAACGGATGTTTCCATGGACGATCATTTCTTCAATGATCTCGGCGGCCATTCTCTGCTGGCAGCCATCGTGGCTTCCGAACTGCGCGAGAATGCAATGTTCGAGAACCTTTCTGTGGCGGATCTCTATCGTCATCCGGTACTTTCCGATCTTGCGAAGGTGATTGCGGCCAAACAGCCCGGCGCCAATGGACAGACCGTTCATCGGGATATCTTCAAACCTTCCACGCTCAGATATTACACCTGCTGCACCTGCCAGGGAATTGCGCTGATCTTCCTCGTACTGCTCTTCAGTTTGGAATGGATCGGACCATTCCTCATCTATTCCTACTACTATCATGCCGACTGCGGCTTTGCCTACTCCATGCTGATGAGTAACATCGCCTATTTCCTCATTCTACCGGTTCTTACCATTCTCTCCATCGTAATCAAATGGGTCGTGCTCGGAAAGGTAAAACCGGGGAAGTACAAATTGTGGGGCAGCTACTATTTCCGATTCTGGTTCGTGGATAAGGTCGTCTCTATCTGCCCGACCATCTACTTCACAGGAACCAACATCATGAACATCTTCCTGAGGTTGATGGGCGCAAAGATCGGCAAGAACTGCTACATCAATGCTTTTGCCATCAATGCTTACGACCTTCTGACACTTGGAAACAACGTCAGCATCTGCACCGACACGCACCTTCGCGGTTATACCATCGAAGACGGACATTTCATCGTCGGTCCGATCACACTCGAAGATAATGCCTTCGTCGGTACACGCTGCAATCTTGCCTACAACTCGAAAATGGAACGCGACAGCTCCATCGAAGATCTGACTTTGGTGCCGACAGGTTGCACGATTCCAGCCGGAGAAAACTGGGGCGGATCGCCGGCTGCTCGCATCGGTATCAATAAGGAGAAAGATGCCAAGAAACTTCCACTCTGGTCTTTCGGCTACACGCTACTCTCACTCATCGGTGTGTTCGTCGTTCCGTTGATGACGATGATCGCCTATTTTCCGGGCATGGTGCTCGTAGCTCATATCAACTATATGTCCGATATCTGGAACTTCGCCTGGGTAACGCTCTTCGTAGGCGTCTCCTTCGTAGTACTGCTGTCACTGATTATTGCCATCGTCAAATGGCTGACGTTGGGAAATATCAAAGAGGGAAAATATCCCGTCAGAAGTCTATTCTATTACAAGAAATGGTTCTTCGACCAGCTCATGAAACTGAGTCTGCAGGTCATCGGAACGCTTTACTCCACGCTTTACCTGCAGAAATGGTTCAAGTTGCTGGGCGTGAAGATGGGCAAACGGTGTGAAATCTCCACTGTGGAATTCATCTCGCCGGATCTGCTTGTCACAGGCAACGAAAGCTTCCTCGCCGATTCTGTCTCCGTGGGTGCTTCGTATGTCCGCAACGGATACATCGAAATTGCCAAGACCTACATCGGCAACCGAACGTTTGTCGGCAACAGTGCCGTATTGAGTCCGAAAGACAGATTGGGCGACGATGTGCTGGTCGGCGTCCTTTCGAAGATGAAGAAGGAGAATCTTCCCGTCACCAACGGAACCTCCTGGTTCGGATCGCCGGCTGTCTATCTTCCGCAGAGAGACATCAACCATGATTTCCCGCTCGAGCGCACCTACAAACCTTCGAAAAAGCTGTTCGCATGCCGTTACTTCATCGAGTTTTTCCGCGTCGTTCTGCCTTCCACCTTCTTCATCTTCTTTGCCGGACTGATCATGGATGTGATCTCCTATCTCGAAGTCGATGACACGTTGGCCGAAGTCTTTCTTGCCTTTCCGTTCGTGTATATTGCAGCGTCTCTGCTCGGTCTGTTCCTTGTCGTGATTCTCAAATGGATCATCATCGGGAAATATGTACCGCAGAACAAACCTCTCTGGAGCGGATTTGTATGGCGTAGCGAACTGATCACCGGCATCTATGAGAACTTCCTCGTCCTGTTCTTCCTGAATGTGCTGACCGGAACGCCATTCATCAAGATACCGCTCAAGATGCTCGGCAGCAAACTGGGTAAACGCTCCTGCATCTACACCACACAGATCACAGAATTCGACCTCATCCACGTGGGCGACTATGCAGCTCTCAACGACAATTGCACCATGCAGACGCATCTTTTCGAAGACCGCGTCATGAAGATGTCTTATGTCACCTTGGAAGAGAATGCCAGTGTCGGCGGAATGGCCGTCGTGCTCTACGATTCCAAGATGTGCCGCAATGCCATTCTCGAGCCTTTGTCCGTATTGATGAAGCATGAGACGCTTCCTGCCGATACACGATTCATCGGAGCGCCGGCAGAAAGAACGGATGTAGAGAGATAGCGCGAGCTGTCTCCTACTGCCACGCCGTTACAGGCTGTTTTAGATCTTCAGCAGGTACTGGGATGCTTTCAACAAAAAAAGATATTTTCCGTTAGTCTATTGTGTCGTTTCTAAACGACAAAGAGACTATCTTTGTAAAAACATATTCAATACGCTATGAGAAAAATAAGATTCCTATCCTTTTGTCTGATTCTACTGTTCGCCGGCAGCAGCCAGATACTCTTTGCGCAGAGCAAAAAGGAGAAGGCTGAGAAGAAGGCCGCAGCAGTGAAAGAGATCGTTGAATCGCGCCACTTCACCATCACGGTCAACCGAGCTCTTCCCATGAGCGGACCGAGTATCAACCTCACGACGCCCTACTCCGTCCGGATCAGCGGCGACTCGATCTATTCCAGTCTGCCCTATTACGGCGAAGCGTACTCCATTCCTTATGGCGGAGGCGACGGACTGATGTTCAGCCGGACTGTTTCCAACTATAAATGCACTTTCAACAAGAAATCGAATGCACGTGTCAACTTCAAGACCGTCAACGGTGAGGAGAGTTTTCTTTATCAACTGAATATCTACTCCAACGGCTCTGCCTCCGTGGCTGTCATTCCAATGAATCGACAGACCATCAGTTATCAGGGTGAACTTGAGATGATCTATAAATAAAACATCCAGATGAAAACGATATCCAGAAGAGAGATGCTGAAGATGACGGGCGGAACGGCTACCCTATCCCTGTTGGGAATGCCCATGAGTGCAAAAGGAGAAAGTAGTCAACCGCAAGACAAAGCCAAACGCAAAGTCCTAGTGATCGGTGCACATCCCGACGATCCGGAGACTGGTTGTGGAGGAACGATCATTCTATTGGCCAAGGCAGGTTACGAAGTTGTCTCCGTCTATCTGACTCGCGGCGAAGCGGGCATCGAAGGCAAGACACATGACGAAGCTGCAAACATACGGACAGAAGAGGCCTTGAACGCCTGCAAGATAATGGGCGTCAGAGCCGAGTTTCTGACTCAGATTGACGGCAGCTGCGAAATCAACACGAACCGTTACGACGAAATGTACCATTTCATCCAGAAGGAGAATCCCGATGTAGTCATCACTCATTGGCCCATCGACAGCCACAGAGACCATCGCATCTGCTCCATCCTGGTATATGACACGTGGTTGAGAATGCATCGTGCGTTCTCGCTTTACTACTTCGAAGTGATGTCCGGAGAGCAATCGCAGCATTTCGCGCCGACCAACTATGTGGATATCACCTCCGTTGTGGAGGAAAAACATAAAGCCTGCTTCTGTCATACGAGCCAAGGCATACCCGAGCTGTTCAAGGAATCTCACGGACCGATGGAGCAGTTCCGGGGCATGCAGGGAAACTGCAAATATGCCGAAGCCTTCATCAAACTGGATCAGGTTCCTCTCACATTCTAATTGCATGTTATACGAATAATTAATTCCATCAGAGATGTTTAAAAAATACAGAATTCTCATTCTTTCCTTCGTTCTCGTTACGGGATTCTTCTCGTGCAGTCAGAAACAAAACAAGACAGCGGCGGAACAGACTTCTTCGCAGCAGACAGAACGCAAGACCGTCACCGATCTCAAAGCTGCAAGCGACGGCGAAGCTACAGCCAGTGCCAAATATGCTGAATATGCCAAGAAAGCAGCCAAGGAAGGCTTGCCTCAGATCGAAGCATTGTTCAAAGCCACTTCGAAGGCTGAAGCGATCCATCTGGCCAATCATCTCGAAGCGTTGAGCGGACTTGGTGTGAAGGACTACAAGGCGAAGGTGGACACTTTTGAGGTCAAATCCACTGCAGAGAACCTGAAAGCAGCCATCGAAGGTGAAACCGGCGAATCCACATCCATGTATCCGCAATACATCAAAGATGCAAACGCAGATTTCGAGGATGAAGCCGTCACCTCTTTTACTTATGCCGAAGGTGCGGAGAAAGACCATGCCAAGCTCTACAGCGAGGCGTTGGCAAACCTAAAGAATCCCAAAAAGCTCGCCACATCCTACTATGTTTGTCCGACCTGCGGATTCGTCTATGCCAACGAACCTGCCGAAATCTGCGAACTCTGCAAGACGCCGGCTGATCAGTTCATCGAGTTCTCCACAGCTCACTGAAAACAGATCTGATATCAGATGATTTCTAAAGAGGAGATCTATCGCTCCACTTCTGCCCTTCTGCTTGTGACCTTGACGATCGCCGTGGCAAATCTCTTTGGCCAAAGAGCCATGCTCTATCCGGTCATCGCTGCTTTGGCCATCGGAGCTTGGGTGGTGGATAAACACGTGTGGTGCGTTTCACGGCGTCAGATGATCCTGCTGCTGACGGTTTGTGCCGCTGCAGGCGCCATGATTTCTCTCTATTCTCCCTTTTCCCAGCCGGTCAATATGACCTTGGCTTTTTGCATGGCAGCGATCGCACTTTTCCTCTCTCGATCTTCCCTGATGCCTGCTATCTCAACAAGTCTGTTGCCGGTTATGCTTCACATCGGCAGTTGGATGTATCCTGCGACTGTCTTCTGCCTGGCCACCATCGTGGTTCTTGTACAGAAGCTGATGGAACGAATCGGATGGCGACATCATGTACTACATTTCCAGCCGTTTGAACGTAGTACGATTGATCTTTACAAATGGTGTATTCTGGCTGTCATTGTGGGAATATTCTCCTTTCTTTCCAACGATTATCACCTTCCCTTCCTGATGCTTCCGCCTGTTGTGGTATGTCTGTCCGAAATGATCTATTCGAATGCAGGATTCAAACACAGACCGTTTATGACGTTGCTGCTGATGGTTGCTGCGATCACCTTGGGAACGCTGTTCCAATACCTTCACATCCGCTTCAGTCTGCCTCAGGCTGTAAGTGCTGCCATTTGTATATTACTTCTACTGGCACTGTTTCACCTCTGTGGCAAATATTTTGCTCCCGCCGGCGCACTCTCCATCATTCCCATGCTTCTGCCCACGGAGCATCTGATTGCCATACCTCTTCAGACTACAGTTGGACTGATTCTCTTCCAATCTCTCGCTCTGCTGACCAATTATCTTCTTTCAAAACGATCCGTTACGAAATAAAACGTTTCATATTTGCCCATAAAACAATGAATTCGTATTTTTGGAAGATTTTTTAAACGGCAATGTATGAAGTTTAAAGTATTAAGTGCACTTCTTTTATTTCTCATTTCTTTTCACGCTGAAGGTGACGAAGACAATCGTATCATGTCTTTGATCAACCAATCACAGGGTGTAAAGAAACTGGAGCTTCTCGACAGTCTGACGAGCGAATCGAAAACAACCGTAAACAACATCACGCTGATTGAGATGATGCTGAAGGAAGCCACTGTCCAAAAGAATGATCATTATAAAGCCAGCGCATACTTCCAACTTGGCAAATATTACTATGCACGCGATCCGGACAGCCTGCGCTATTTTATTCGAATCGGAGAACCGCTGTTTCTTCGTGAGAAAAGATACGATGATCTCTTCCGTATGAAGGGATGGAATCTTTACGTCATGGCAAGAGAAGAGAAGGGTGACGAGATTCTCACTGAAGCGAACAAAGTGATCAGACAATCACGCCAGCTGAAATATCCCGAAGGCGAAGAGATTGCCGAACAGTCTATTGCCTACTCCTATTTCATCCAGAGTCTTTACAAGGAGGGAGAAAAAATGTATCTTGACGTGCTCACAAAAATGGAGGCCCGCAAAGCGCCGATGTCAAAGCGATTCAACATCCTGCGCCAGCTGCTGAACGAAATCATGGTCAACCACAAACCGTATCTTCCTAAGGTCTGGAGCTATATCCAATATTGCGAAAGGAATAACATTCAGGACCTGGGCGATGATATCACGCTAGATTATATGAAGTACGTCTATTATCGGACACGAGCTATCGATGACTGCCAGAACGGGCAATTTGATCAGGCCCACGAATCCCTGCTCGCTCTTCAGAAACTGAAGGGCGTTTCCAAAGAAGATGCGACCATCAAGAATATCTGGCTGCTTTACTACAATAACAACAAGCAGTATGACAAAGCCCTGGAGATCTGCAATGAACTGCTGATGCTTCCTTATGCGCAGACACGTATCAAAGACTTCCTAAGTCTCGAGAAGATCAAGGCTGACATTCTCAGAAACACAGGCGATTTCAAGGAGTCTAGTCTCCTTTACTATGATTATATCGCGAAAAACGACTCTGTCACATCAGCCGAATTCTACGATAACCTTGCCAAATTGCGCAACCAGCATGATATGGACAAGCTGGCACTGCAGAACAAGCAGATGGAACTCAAAGCAGCTCAAGATCATACACATATCCAGAGAATGGAGAGCGGATTCGTCCTGATGATCGTCATCTGCCTTGCTGCGGCACTCTTCGCATACTCCCGCTACAGATACGGAAAGCAGTTGAAGAAGGCCAAGGAAAAAGCGGAAGAGAGCGACCGTCTGAAATCAGCCTTCCTCGCCAATATGAACCACGAGATCCGCACGCCTCTAAACGCCATCTCGGGATTCTCTCAAGTACTGGTAGAAGAAGACGACCGAGCCACACGAGAACAATATGCCAACATCATCCAAAGCAACAACGAGCTGTTGCAACGTCTAATCTACGATGTCCTCGACCTGTCCAAGATCGAATCGAACAGCATGGAACTCAAATACAAAGATGTCAGCTTGCAATCCCTGATGAAGAGCATCTTCGAAGCCACCAAGCTCAGAATGTCGGAGCATGTGGAACTGAAGCTGAGAGAATCGGAGGATTTCGTGCTCAATACCGATCCCAACCGACTGACACAGATCATCACGAACCTGCTGAACAATGCCATCAAGCATACCGAAAAGGGCGAGATACGTTTCGGATATACACTCGAAGAGGATCAGGTACGGTTTTCCGTAGAAGATACAGGCGAAGGCATTCCGGAAGACAAACTGGAAAGTATCTTCGGACGCTTCGTACAGCTGAAGGAGATGGACAAAGGCGTCGGACTCGGTCTGGCCATCTGTAAAGGATTGGTCACACAGATGGGCGGTGCCATCCATGTGACCTCAACATTAGGGAAAGGCTCGACATTCTACTTTGTCCTTCCCATCACTCTCTCATCGGACAACGACGCCATTAAAGAAATCAAAGGCGTCTGAAATCTTTCATCCTTTCAGAACCGCCACTGCAAGGCGACACCGGCTTGCTTTCCGTCATAATAGGGCAAACCTGCCATTCCTTTCAGCAGTTTGCTCTTGCTGCACGACGACTTCTTCATGATCTTCGGATAAAGCCAGTAAGATAGCTTCGTGCTGAGAATGCCTATTCCGGCTCCTGCCAATACGTCGGTGAACCAATGACGATTGTTGTACATCCTGAAAAAACCAGTACCGGCAGCCACCGCGTAACCGGCCACGCCAATCCATGGCGATACATTCTTATATTCCTGATAGAGCATCTCCGCTCCCATGAAGGCTGTTGCCGTATGACCTGAAGGAAATGAGTTGTTGGAGGTGCTGTCAGGACGTTCCACCTTCGTAACATGCTTGAGCGCAGTCACAAGAATGGTATTCGTAAGAAATGACGCTGCGAGAATTTCGGTACGTGCCAAATAGGAATGCGTGCTCTCGACGCCGCACAGACTCAGTCCGTAAACGGCAACCATCGGCGCGAACTGCGAGAAGTCATCGATGGAAATCTTGCGGTCGATGTTCTCATGCATCTCGTCGCGTATCTCGCGATTCTGATATTGCAGCCAATCACTGCCCAAACCGGCAATACCTACACCAATGCAAACGGCCGGAACGATCAGTTGCGTAGCTTTGATGTCATGCGTGCGATCCGGCTTCACAGCAGAAATAGAATCTTGAGCTGAGACATAAGTCGTACTCAGCATCATGCATGAGGCGCACAACATCAGTCGTACGCCTCCATTTATTTTATTGGATACTTTCATCATATTTCAGGTTCGTAGAACTCTTCTTGCTCCCGCTTCCGAAGTGATAAGAAACTCCGAAATAGAAAGTACGCGGCTGACGTCTCATCACAAGAGTCCTGTCCATCGAAGAAGTATGGATATTATTGGTGTTTTTGAACGAATCAAACAGATCGGAGACTGTCGCCGTGAATGTCAGATTATATTGCGGGATATCGTATTTGGCTCCCAGATTTACGATATAGGTCGAGCCGGTCGTTCCTTGCGCAGTCAACTGCTTCGATCGGTAATTTGTATTCACCTGAAACATCAGATTTTTCATCGGAGTAAAATTGGCATTGCCAGCGATGTACCACGAGAAATCACTCTTGTTCTTTGAATAGCCCAGATTGGAAGCGTCGATGGTGTTCCAAAAGAAATTCGAATTGACATTGAAGTTGAGCCAGCGGCCGATGGCGGAGTTCAAGATCAGTTCCGTTCCGGCTGCGTTACTCGACGACATATTCTCTTTAGTCGTCTTCATCACTCCATTATCCAAGATCTGTGTTATGTTGGTCATCTTGTTGAAAGTGTAGCGGTAATAGGGAGTGACGAGAAACGTTGTGACGCCTTTCTTAATCTGCCAGCCCATTTCAATGGAATGGATCTTCTCCGGTTTCAAGTAAGGATTGCCGGCTCTCAAGTTGAACGGATCCTGGTATTCCGGGAACGGATTCATATCATCGCCTTCCGGACGATTGACACGCAGTGAATAGTTGAACTGCAGTTCGCTGTTGTCATTGAGCTTGTAGGAGGAATGGAACGTCGGATAGAACATGAAATAATTGTTCTTCACCTTCTGATCCAGCGTGAGCAGATGTGAGGTGATGAACGACTGCTCGGCGCGCACTCCTGTCATCATGGAAAAACGGTCGAACGTATGTTCCCAGGTTCCGTAGAGCGAATGCACATTTTGATTGAAGACGAAGTCGTTGCTCTTGTCCGTATTCTTCACCCAGACATTGCTGAGGAAATCGCACGCATAATAGCGCATGTCCGCTTTATCCAGCTCGGCTTCATAACCCAGTACAATCTTGTTTTTCTCGTCCAACTGTCTTGAATAGATGGCACGCGCCAGATTCAGATATTCGAACTGCTTGATGTGTGTACTGTCCAGCGAATTGTCCTGAACCGGAACGACGTAGCTGTTGGTATAGAGATTCCGCTCGATCTCGCCGAACGTACTGTGCGTGAAATCGACCAGCAAAGTATGATCTTTCCCGAAAGTGTGCGTGTAGGCAAAAGCTCCCTCATTGTTGTTCTTCGTCTCCGTATTGTCGAGATAACGCGTATAATCTTTCAAGGTTACATTCGAGCTGGTCTGCAGCAGATGATTGTCCTGCGTACGAGGGAACGACATGAAGTTAACGCTTCCGCTCACCTCGAAACGGTCGGCTGCGGTAGGTTGCCAGGCCAATCCCAGATTGGCGATATGCGAATGTGGAAAGGCTTCGCCGAAGATATGCTGCGCTGTGTAATTGCTGCTGCCGGTCGTTGCATCGGTTACGGTGCGGTTGTCATCAGTGTAGCGTTTGAAATAATCCTTGCGATAATTGTAGCCGGCCGTGACGGAAACCTTGGGTAATGTGTAGGTGACATTGAATCCAGCATTGTAACGGTTCTCATTGCCGACATTGGCAAGTACGTTGCCGCTGATGCCGGCTGGCTGCTGCTTTTTCATGATGAGATTGATGATTCCCGAAGTGCCGTCGGGTTTATATTGTGCGGAAGGATTGGTGATCACCTCAACGCGTTCGATGGAGCTGGCGGGAATCTGAGAAAGCACGGTCGCACGACTGGCTGTTCCCATCATGACAGAGGGTTTGCCGTCGATCAGAATCTGCACATTCCCATTGCCGCGAAGCGCAACGTTTCCATCGACATCGACCTGCACCGACGGAATGTTCTGAAGCAGATCGCTTACGGCGCCATTGGCCGCCATGACATCTGTTCCGATGTTGAAGATCTTCTTGTCAATAGTCTGGATATAGGTGGAGCGTTTCCCCTGGACGACGACTTCGTTCAAATTCTCCGTATCTTCATTCATCAGAATTGTCCCCATATTAATAGATGTAATCTGCTTGTTCAATGAGAACGTTTTGGAACGGACATCCGAATAGCCCAGATATTTGCAGTTTAACTCATACGAACCGTTTTTTCCGTAAGGTATTGAAAAACGTCCAAGAGAATCGGTGACTGTTCCTGTCAGAACCTTATGCGAAGCCGATTCGCACAGTGCCACGCTGGCATATTCAATCGGTTGCTGCGTTTGTTTGTCTTTAATGAATCCCGTAATCTTTCCTTCATTTTGAGCAAACGACGTAAGCATAATCGCCAATAGACTTAAAATCAAAATCAATCTTTTCATTGCTGGTATATACATTAATTAATACTACGCAGCAAAATTCGGAAGCGATTATGTAGAGAATCTGAATTTTAGTCGTGCAATGAATCTTCTAACAGTCTTTAACGCTGTCGCAAGCATCTCCTGTTTTTCCTCAAGCCCTAAATTCCCCAACGGATTCCTTTTTCCATCGGGCGATCCAGATTATTATCAACAGGATTCCGTTTAATAATAATTCGGGGTGTGATTTCTTGGAACATTAGAATCGGACTGTAAAATGGTGCTCGCCTTCCGAGAAAGTGTAATCCACCGTCCAACGATGATAGTCGCAGATGGCTTTCACGATGGCAAGACCGAGACCGTTGCCCTTTTCTCCCGACGTGTGATGGAAACGGCGGAAGAGATTCGCCTTGTCGAGGCAACCGCCAGTTGCCTTGTTGGAGATGATGAGCAGCGGACTTTCCCAGTCGATGCGGATGGGTTCGTTCGGAATGTTATGACGCAGGGCGTTGATCACAAGATTATTGATGAGCGCCTCGAGCAACGGACGATTGGCAACGACCGGAGGATTGTTCTCTTTGCGGCTGTTGAAGACGATCTTCTCGGAATAGATCTGCGCGTACTGCGGCAGATTGTCCTGGATGAAGGCGGCAACATCAACCTTCTCCTTGCTTTCGTACTGGTTGTTTTCGATCTTGGCCAGCAGCAGCAGACTTCGGTTGAGGCGACTGACGCGCGATGTGGTGTCGTTAAGCTGCTGCACGATGTTCAGTTCGCGTTCGTTCAAATCTTCCTGCATCAACAGATCCAGTTTGCTGCGGAAAACGGCAATGGGCGTCTGCATCTCGTGAGAAGCATTCTCCGTGAACTCCTTCTGAACCTTATAACTCGAGATGTTGCGGTTAATCAGATTAGTAATAGAACGGTTGAGCCGGTCAAATTCCTTGATGTTGGTCGGCATGAATTGCGGCAGCGGATCTTTGCCGAGGGTAAATTTCTCAATCTTCTTCAACGTGTCGTCGAAAGGAATCCAGAGACGACGTGTGATGAACAGCATCATCAGAGTGACTGAAACGCCCAAAATAGCAGCGATCAGAGCAAACTGAATCATCAGGCCCGTCATGATATCCTCTTCCATCTCGTCTTTCATTGCCGGAATGATGGATTGATGATTCCGATCGTGTTCGCCATACTCTTTGTCTTTCGATTCAGAGCGCTTTTCGCTGTCAGACTTCACTTTCGACTCGTCGGTGTATTTTTGTTTCTTCCATCCATTATATATTCTATGGTAATCGCCATCTGAATAGCTATGATGAATGGCTTCGACCATCTCTTCGGCATAGAAATTCTTCGTCAGATAATAGAAGAGCGGCGTCGAAAGCAGTAAGATAACGATCGTGCAGAGGATGAACTGCAGCATGCTTTTTTGTATCAGGGTTTTCATTCTATCCATTTATAACCGGTTCCGTAATAGGTCTTGATGTAATTCTCGCAACCTGCTTCGGCAAGCCTTGCCTTCAGGTTCTTGATGTGCGCATAGATGAAGTTGAAGTTGTCCATCATGTCTGCCATGTCGCCGCTCAGATGCTCGGCCACGGCACTTTTCGACACCACTTTGTTCTTGTTGCTCACAAGAAAAAGCAGCAGTTCGTATTCCGTCTTCGTAAGTTCCATCTTGCAGCCGTTGGCTGTCACGGTCTTACTCAGCAGATTGATCGTGATTCCATTGCTTTCCACCACATTGTTGTTGGAAAAATTGCGGCGGCGGATCAAAGCAAAGATTCTCATGGCGAGTTCGGAGAGATGGAACGGCTTCGCAATGTAATCGTCGGCACCCAATTCGAGACCTTTGATCTTGTCGTCCACCGAATCCTTCGCCGAAGCAATGATCACGCCCGTCTCCGGCGAACATTTCTTGATTTCATGAAACAGATCCAGTCCGTTTCCGTCGGGCAGCATCAGATCGAGCAG
>CAZIVE010000031.1:0-11384 GCA_964542435.1 uncultured Parabacteroides sp. | reverse complement strand
AAATGCGATTACATTCCCTTCTCCTTCGGCAGCGGATAATCCTCTTTGCAGACGCGGATCTTGTTAAAGAGATCGGTCAGCGCTGTGTTGAAATCATAGGGACAACCCAGATACGTGGCAGAGCTGGTGTATTTGTCAGCCCAGTATTTCATCTTTTTCTGGAAACCTTCGAGGCCTTTGTACTCGGTCTCTTCAGCGTATTCCTCATACTTGGCTACGGCACGCTCGGTGAATTCCTCCTGAAGAATTTCGAGTGTCTTCTCCTTCGATCCGAAAAGGGCGCTGGCCACCAAACGATTGTCATGAGCCAGGGCATGCTTTCTGATCTTGATGATATTGTTGGTCATTCCCCAAATTTTGAAAAACAGAATCGTGCAAAGTAAAACCAGCACGATGAACAAAACGGCTGCCACTGCGATCAGCGGTAAGTATTCTTCCGGAATTTGCATAGTTCAATGATTTAAATTGTTTTGAAGTTATTTTTATCTGTGTTTTTTGATTCTTCTTTTCGGGATGCAAATGTACAAATATTGTCATCCGATTAGTATCCTATTTACTCAAATTATTGTCAGATATGAAGCCAATAAAGAATGAAAGAGGAAGGACTGAAAATCTCAAAAGAGATGAATATTTGCCGATACCGGCAAGAAATCGTATCTTTGAAACACAAATCACGAACAACCTTGCCGATATATATCAATGACATCGTGATATAAAAAAACGTACTTTTGTAAAACAAACGAATCACAGAGTTATGAAAAGATACGCATTGCTTCTTCTGGCAGTTCTCCTGCCCTGCTTCACACTCTCCGCTCAGGATTATTCCGCGGAAGACAGTATCATCTATGAACGTTACGTCGCTCAGATGAACGCCATCAATCCGAAAGGAAACCAAGACCTGCTGATCTGCACGGCGCTCTTCTTCGAAGGCACGCCTTATGTAGCCTCAACACTAGAAAAGATTCCCGAAAGACTTGTGGTCAATCTGCGGGAACTCGACTGCACCACTTTCGCGGAGAATGTCATCGCTCTGGCCCGCACCTATCGTCAGAAAAACCATTCCTTCAAAGCTTTCTGCAAGAATCTGGAACTGCTGCGCTATCGCAATGGAAAAGTGGATGGCTACACAAGCCGTCTGCATTATATCTCCGATTGGATCTTTACCAACGACCGCAAAGGAATCGTGAAAGACGAATGCGAAGCCATCGGACAGACGCCACTGACCGTGAAGCTCAACTTTATGACTCGACATCCTGAAAGCTATGCTCCACTGAAGAATAATCCGCAAGCCATCGAGACGATGAAAAAAATCGAAGCGGAAAACAATGCGCGCGATCATTATTACCTGCCGAAAAGCGATATCGACAAGAAAGGCGATCTCATCCACAACGGTGATATGATCTGCTTCGCCACCTCCATCGATGGTCTTGACGCCACGCACGTAGCCATTGCCTACCATCGCAACGGTAAACTGACGTTCGTACACGCTTCAGCATCTTACAAAAAAGTGGTTGTCTGCAAAGGCACGCTCTCACAGTTCGTGGAACATAACAAATCGATGATCGGCCTATTCGTGGCTCGTCCTCTTTTTAACTGATCCTCACTCAAACTCAAAGGCAAAACGGACGCCGACATTCTGATATTTCAGTTTGTTGAATCCGGCAAAGAGCGCTATATTAAAGATGTAGTTTCCGAAGCCATAACCCATTTCTGTATAACTGGGCAAGACTGGCGTCCAGAGCTGGCTCAGATAGAACCGCTCCGAAAGAATGTGTTTCGAGGCATCGAGACGAAGCGGCTGAATGAGGATGAAGGGACTCTCATACATGAAATGCGCCTGCAGATATTTATCGGAGGCATTAAACCAGACACGACTCAGGATATTGAATACGCCGCCCAGTTTGTCATTCCATGAATCGGGAAAATTATGACGTGTGAAATAGTCGAAATCCGCAAAATAGGTTGACTTCTGACGGGTGAAAAGTCCGCCGCTGAAATGATAGTTCAGCTTGCGCAATACACCGAACGTCAAACTCTGATGGATATCGGCCTCAAAACGTTCGAAGTTTCCGCTGCTTCGCATCACACCTTTGATGCCCCGTGCAAACTCGAACGAGATGGTAGGATAATGTGAATAGACATATTCCTTACGACGTCCATCCATCCGGTAATACTGACGCGGCGTGAAGGAAAATCCAATGGTTGGAGTGAAATCATAATAGGTCTTGTTGAGCAAGTCTTTCACCTCTTCTCCCGGATTGACAGGACTCGTCTTTCCCTTTACAGGCATCCGTCTGTGATAAGAGACGGTCGTAAAGAGATGGAAGCCATTGAAAATCTCAATGTCGTTTTTCAGTTCCGTATAATAGTGGCGGAAATACTTCAAGTTCACATCGTCATAGTCGAGCTGCGTATCTTTCAATGCCTGATTGATCTGTTTGGCAATGGCCGAAGAATAACTGTCATTGCCTTTGCCATAACTCAAACCGATCGTTCCCTGATGCTCCGGACTGTATTCCCATTCACCGCCAACCTTAAAGAACAGCTCCTTACGGCGCGTCATATATCCAAGTTCCGTCAGGAAACGAAGCTGCTTGTCATCCTTGAGATTGTTGTTGACACGCAGCCGCTGTTTGTAGGTCACACCATTGTGCTGTGAATAACCAAGCTGCATAGGATTAAGGAGTCCTGAATAGCGGATAAATGTGGTGTTGTAATTATAACGGTGCGCATCCGTGAGCTGTGAAGTGATATGCATGTAACGGCGGATGCCTGTCGTGTCGGAATGCGAATCCTGACTGCTGGCATGCGAATGTGTGTTCAAGAGCAGTTTCTCATCGGTCGTCAGAGGAATATCCCGCTCCTCGTTCCACCAGCTGCTATCTGTCACGATCTGAACCGTATCGTTTTCCAGTCTGAGATACTGCGTCAGATCCAACGAATGGGTTCTCTTCGCCTTTGCAAACTCATCTTCAAACCATTCCACACGGTTGTATGTATAAGAAGAATGATAGGTTGATATGACTGAATTGCCGAGCACATTGTAACGAAGAAACAGATCTGCTTTCTCAGGAAGGACAAACTGTCCCGCATTCCGTCCAAAGCTGATCAGGATATTGAATTCCGCAAAATAGACACGTCCGCTGAGTTCTATCTTGTCGATGGTCCATCGTTTGTCCACGATATAGAGATCACCGCTGGTCAGCTTCTGGCTCGGTTGTTTCGGGACAAAGCGGATTCGGAAGATGCGTAGATTGCCGGTTTCCTCAATGCTAATCAGATTATACTTATAGAGTTTCCGTGCATTCGACGCTACAGGCGTGATGATCTCATCATCGTAGATAGTCGGAGAATAAACATTGAAGTTCAGAAACGAGAAGACCTCGCTCTGTTTCTTCTGATTCGGTATGGTATTGCCGTTCACAGCCTGGATATCCTGAACGTAACTGTTCGGAGCCGTATAAGTCATTTTGCTCTTCATCTCGAACAGCATGTCTTTGCTGCTCAGATCGACAGGTGCAATCTTATGTGCAAAACGCATGAGTACATTTTCGCGGAGAATCTCAGAATGACCTTTCACATAGATATTGGCTTCATAACCCGAAAGAATGGCCTTATAGCGGCTGGCATTGGATATGACTAGGCGCATGATGGAATCGGCCCTGTGAATGGTCTCACGGTTTGAATGGCCGTAAGTGATGACGCTGCTTTCTACTTTGCTGTTCTGAGCGGAAGCTGCGAGGACCATCACTAGCATGATCAAACAAAGAATACTCTTTTTTCTCATCCGACTCCTCTTTTGGCAAACATAACAATAAATGGCAAGAAAACGTTCTCTAAACGAATAAGATGATGGAAGATTTTAAATAAAAAGATATAAAATGAACGTACTATCTGACGAATTTGCTATATTTGTGCCGTAAAAGTATGTTATTAGGCAGTCGTGGTCAAACAGCAAAAAGAAGAGGTTGATTTATCAGCCAGCATATCTGAAGTATGGCGTGTCTTAGACGAAAATGAGCGCGCCGTCCTCCGAAACAATTCGGTCATTCAGCATTTCAAGCGCAATGAGCTTATCTATTGCGAAGGTGAAACGCCGAGTCAAATGATGTGTCTGCTCAAAGGCAAAGTGAAAATCTATAAAGAGGGCGTTGGCGGAAGAAGCCAGATCATACGAATGATCAAACCGATTCAATATTTCGGCTATCGCGCCTACTTCGCCGAAGAAGACTACCTCACATCTGCCGCTGCCGTCGAGCTTTCCACCGTCTGCCTCATCCCCATGACCATCGTTAAGTCGATGGTGACTAGCAATTCGCAGCTCTCTATGTTCTTCATCCGTCAACTCTCTGTGGACCTTGGCATATCAGACGAACGTACCGTTAATCTTACTCAGAAACATATTCGCGGACGCCTCGCCGAATCGCTGCTCTTCCTTAAAGACAGCTACGGACTGGAAGAAGATGGTGCTACACTGAGTATCTATCTGGCCCGCGAAGATCTCGCCAATCTCTCCAACATGACGACATCCAACGCAATCCGCACTCTTTCCACTTTCGTTTCCGAACGTATCATCGCCCTCGACGGTCGTAAAATCAAGATCATCGACGAAGAACGTTTGCACAAAATCAGCAAAATGGGTTAGCCCTTTGCAGTCCTGTTGTCCCCCAATGGCAATCTCCACACACGGCGGGGAAACGTTCTTTCTGACCGTTGACAAGAGAGATGAATAATCATTGGGCTTTACCTTGGGTTGGATTCTGAAAATGACTATCTTCGCAGAACCAACAAGAGAAACATGTATTTCAAAGATATTATCGGACAGGAGGAAATCAAGAAGCGCCTCATCAAATCGGCACAGATGAAGATCGTGCCGCATGCACAGCTGTTTTCAGGAGGTGCAGGCGCCGGCACATTTGCTTTGGCTCTTGCCTACGCACAATATCTCAACTGCACCAACCGCAGCGAGACCGATTCATGCGGGGAATGTCCTTCATGCAAGATGTTCGACCAGCTGGCACATCCTGATCTTCACTTTGTCTTTCCCATCATCAAGAAAGAGAAAAAGAAGACTGTCTGCGACGATTATCTGAAGGAATGGCGTGAATTTCTCTTCCAAAGCCGCTATCCCGATTACCAAAACTGGCTGAAGGAGATCGATGCGGGCAATTCGCAGCTCCTAATCTATTCAGAAGAGAGCGAAGAGATCATCCGCAAGATGTCGCTCCGCATCTATGAGGCCGAATATCGAATTCTGCTGGTATGGCTTCCGGAAAAAATGCATGCTACTTGTGCCAATAGTCTATTGAAGACCATTGAGGAGCCGCCTGAACGAACCGTAATCCTCATGATTTCTGAATCGCCGGAGATGATCCTCGGCACGATCTATTCACGCGCACAACAGATCAAGATTCCATTCATCACTAACGACAAAATCAGCGAAGCCCTGATAAAAGAATTCGGGCTGACCCAAGATGATGCTGCGAGAGTGGCCCATCTGTCGCAAGGCGATTGGAATAAAGCGACCGAGATCATCAGCGTAAGCGACGAAAACAAAGAGTTTTTGGACTATTTCAAAAGTTTCATGCGCCTTTCTTGGAAACGGGATGTGAAAGCGCTGAAGGATATGGCTGACAAACTGGCCGGTTTGGGCAGAGAGCGGCAAAAAAGCTTCCTCGCCTACTGCCAACAGCTGATTCGTGAGAATTTCGTTTATCGTTTTCAATCGCCGGATCTCAATTATATGAATATCGAGGAGACACGCTTTGCCGTGAATTTTGCACCCTACGTCAACGAACGTAATGTGGTGGAGATGATGGATGAACTTGCCACCGCCGAAAACGACATTGCACAAAATGTCAATTCCAAGATGGTCTTTTTCGACCTTTTCCTCCATATATCCGTCTTGATCCGAAGATAATCCATCGATAAATGGTGCGAACACCGCGTCTTACTGTGATTAGCAAAGAAAGATGTTTTTTCTTTCTTTTTCTCCTCTATTGGTAGGATCGGAAGACAAAAAAATCCCCATATCATAAGACACGGGGATGAGCGAATGTCGAAAGGAACCTTTATTTCTTCTTGTTCTTCAACGGAATGACCTTTTCTTCTTCTTCGTAAGACGGTCCTTTTTTCTTTCCCGGTTTCTTCGGCTTTTTGTTTCCAGCAGCTCCCATTTTTGTATCTCCTATCTTTATAAAGTAAATTATGAATGTTGATGAAGACGAAATGATATCATCTCTCTTCGTCTTATAATGCGCAAAGATAATGCCAATTGACAAGAGATAGGGTTAAATTAGTTAAAAAACATTTATTCGTTTACTCGAAATGCTATAAATCAAACTCCTGTTCTCGATGTTCATGCCACATATTCCATTTGTTAAATGTTGAGAAGCATATACTATACACTGCGAATAAGCGTTTTAAAATTATCAATGAATAACTTACAAATACATAGAAAACCATGACTTTAAGATCGCTACTAACGGTAATAGCCTCATCTTTGGTTCTCTTGGCGTGCAACGGCTTTGGCAGTCACTCGAAAAGCTATGCACAAGAGAGACCTCTTCCTATACAGCGTTTTGACAAGGATCTGCTGCAGCTGGTTGAAGCCAACGACAGTACGCTCTTTCCCGATTTTGTGAAAAAATATCCCGGGATGATCACCATTCTGGGCAAGGCGGTTCTCAATATGCAGACACCGCAGACGCCGGGCTTTTATCAGAAACTAGTCAACTATTATTCCGAACCCACGTTGAAGAAGCTCTATCAGGAATCGGTCAGCCGCTATGACACGGTGGACGTGATTGCTAAAGAGCTGGGCGAGAGCTTTGCCTATCTTCACGACCAATTTCCCATGATGCAGATTCCGGCTGTATATATGCACGTCTCCGGATTCAACCAGAACGTTTTGGTAGGCGACAGTCTGCTGTCTATCTCGATCGACAAGTATATGGGCGAAGACTATCCGCTCTATCAGGATTTTTTCTATCCGTACCAACGTCATAGAATGACGAATGCGATGGTTGTGCCTGACTATCTGTCAGGATGGCTGATGGCTGAGTTTCCCTTTTCCGGCAAAGACAATGTGCTGCTAGATCGCATGATCTACGAAGGCAAACTAAAATACATCATTTCCCATGCACTTCCCAACGTTACTCCCACCAATCTAATGGGCTACACCAAAGAGGAATGGAAATGGTGCGAGGATCACGAACAGCAGATTTGGAAAACCATCATTGAGCGGAAGAACCTCTATACTCCTGACATTGGCACAACAGGACAATATTTCGAACCAGCACCGTCCACTTTCCTTTCCGACCAAGCTCCCGGACTCATCGGCACCTGGATGGGCTGGCGCATTGTTGACAAATATATGAAGGAGAGCAAAAACACCCTGCTTCAGCTGATCCACAACGAAGATGCCCAAGCCATTCTGACCGCTTCGCAATACAAATGAAAAGTTGTCGAAAGTCTTTGAAAAAAAATATTTTAACCATGGTCAAATAATTTTTTCATAGTGTCCCAGCGATCCTGATTCAATGTGAAATAAATATTCAACCATGGTTAAATAATTTTTATAGAAATACATTATCTGTATCGTACAGTGATTTGCCAAGATCCAATGTTTTTCTCGCTTTTTTCAAGCCTTTAGGTCTGAATCTATGAGTAGGATACGTCAGAACAAATAATCCAAGCCAGCAAACCTTATCCCTACTTCATTTCCTGTCAATATGAAATGATAAGGATGTTTTAAAATTTATATAGCCTCCCATATGGACATGCAAAAAGAAACGCTACAAACAGACACAAGCCTGATTTGTAGCGTTCTGAACATTTTAAGGTCTTTGAAAAACCCTTTAGGTGGAGATGGAGAGATTCGAACTCTCGTCCAAACGGGGAAATCATCTGCTTTCTACATGTTTATCTTCGCCTGAATTGTCGGAGTTAAGCAAGACCGAAGCCACCAACCTAACCCTTATCCTCTAAATTTCACTCGAAGCCCGAGGCTTACTCCAAGCTATTCCCGATATTCCTGCACCACCGATTCAGACCGCTTCGGGATTAGAGCATCTGGGTGATGTGACGTCCCAGCACCTAGTGCCGGGATTAAGCCATGACCTACTGTACTTCGGTTAGGCAGCGAGAGCAAAGTTATCTTCGCCAGTTAAAAATTTTGCTGTCTGAGATTTAAGTGCAAGGCAACTACGCACTACATGCTTACAAACCACTCCTGCCCGCTGTCAAAACCGGTCATCCCCATGATTCGTATTCGGCAGCAAAGATACAGCTTTTCACTGTCGCTTGATGATTTTAGTCGAAAATTATTTTACGGCTCTTTACTCGTGCCAACCAGACAGGGAATCCAGAACCAACAGGTTGTACCTTTGTCCTGCTCGGAATCAACGCCGATCTCTCCCTTGGCATTCGACACAACGGCTTTGCAGACGGGAAGTCCTATGCCGGGAATGTATTTCGAGGATCGGTCGAAGTTCTCGAAACGATCGAAAAGATGCGCCCGATCTTCGGGATCAATAAAGAAGCTTTTATTGAAGACCGTAAGATATAGTCCGTTGTCCTTTCTCTGATAACCGATCTCAATATCACCTTCCGTGGCATAACTGATAACGAAATTGAGCATCGTCGTAATGGAACGATTTAGCATGGAAGGATCGAACAACACGGTCAAGTTTTGACTGTCGGGCCGAATAACCAGGTTAACATCCAATGGATGAGCATCATGCAAGTTATCGATCAAATTGGTCAAGAACGGAGAAATTTTGAAAGTGACCGGAGAAAGCGCCATGCTTCCGGATTCGAGCTGCGAGATGGTTAGGATATCGTCGGACATCTTGAGCAGCATCGCATTGTTCTCGTCGATGATCTTACGATATACTTTTCTCTCCTCTTCTGACTCCTCTTCCGTGATCACATCCGAGAAACCTATCACTGCATTAAGCGGAGTACGGATCTTTCTGCCGATGTTCGCCAGAAAACTAGAGAGCACCTTCATCATTTCAGCCTTGGCGTTGAGCATGCCCATTTCTTCCATCGCTTTATGCCAAGCATCATTATCACGAACGAGACACATATAACTGGTAATTTGGCCATCTTCATCGAAAGCATAAGCAACAGCTTCCGTCACATACCAACTATACGACTCACAACCCGAAAGACGAATCCTATATTCAAAAGAGAATTTCTTCTCGATATGCTCTTTCATGCGACGAATAAGCTCATTCATCTTCGACACATCGTCAGGGAAAATATACGATGTAATTTTTTCAATCGGAAGAATCTTATCTGAACCGTTCTCATCGATCTGATAACAGAGTTCCGATTTCACATCATACTGCAAGAAGACAATGTTGGCGGAAGTAGTCATGTAGGAAACGCGTTTGCGGAAATGGTTCAGATTCTCATTGATCTTATGCCATTCGTCATTATCGCGACAGATACAGACATAACTAGAAATCTGATTCTGTTCATCCCGGTCAAACGAAGCTATGTCAATGGTATACCACTTGTAATCGGTGGCATTCGGCATTCGATAACGGTATTCGGTATGATATTTCTCAACGACATGGTCCCGCAACACCTTCATCAGATTCATAGCTTTTGGAAAATCGTCGGGATGGATTGCTGCAAACCATTCGTTTAGCGGTATCTCCTGGTTGAACTCCTCTCCTTTCGCATCGAGATGATAAAAGAAGTCATATGCCACCTGATATCTGACAAAGACGATGCCGTTCAGAGCAGCTATCATCAACGTCTGCTGACGGTAATGATCAAGACTCTCTCTCACCTTATACAACTCATCATTAATGCGGAATATGCATAAGTAGGTTGTAATCTCATGATGGTCGTCGTACGTAGAGGCAATCATATCGCAGGCAAACCAATTATAAATCTGCTTCTTCTTGAAAATGGAAGATCGATAGTCCAAATGGAAGCGAATCGGCTTAAGCTCGCTGAGCGATGCGATAGACTTCAGGAAATGTGCACGATCATCCGGATGGATCTTGCTGACAAACTGTTCCACCGACATGGAATAAGAGTTGAACTCACCGTTCTGATCGATACCACGGAAAGTGTCATTGACAACGTCGTAAACTCCAAAACCGATGCCCAATGACGAAGTGAACTGTCCATATCTTTATGGAAACGCAAAAGCTGGTCTTGCATGTCATGCCATCGATTGTTCTTCTTGCAGACACCGATATAGCTGATCACTGTTCCGGCTCGATCCTTTTGATAAGGAAAGATGTCGTTGCTTTGCCATGAATAGGTATCCATGCCTGGGAAACGATATCGATATTCGCAGGAATAGGTTTGATCCTTCCGGCTATCCATAAAATCGACAAGCTTCTGCGCTAAGGCCATATCATTTGGATGGATATACGACCAATAATCGTCCACGGAGAAACTTCGATATTCCGTTCCCTCCTTATCATTCCAACGAATAAAACATTTTGAAAAGACATCATATTGCATGACAATGACATTATCATGCGCAGTTATAAATCCGATTTTAGATCGAAGATCTTGTAAAGATTTGTCGTTTTTGGTCAGCTTTCTCCTCCATACAAAGCAATAAAAGGCAAGAAGCAAAAGAATCGAGATGAAAATAATGCTCAGATAGGCAAAAAGAGTTCCTCCTTCCAATATTTCCCTCTTAACGAATGGAAGATAAAGGACCTTGACAAATGCCCAAGAAAAAATCACAAGGCAAAGAGGAAGTATAACAGGGATAGCTAAACCCTTACCTTTTTCGAAGAACATTTTCTATCTCAACATTTCATTAATGATTCCGTAAAAATAGATAATAATTCAATTATGTAATCTCAAACTTAAAAATATATTTATCCTTTTCCGCAGATATTTGCAAACATACAATTTGAACAGATGCCAACATTATCGGTCTGTTTGAAAGGTACGGATGAATCGAAAATCTCTTCGACGGTATGTTTGAGGAACGACCCAAAAGCTTCCTCATAAGGCGTGAAGTCGTCCACCTGATCCGAACCGATGGTGGTCTGCGGACTGAAAGAGTCTCCATACAGACTGCGCAACGAATAGATGCCGGGCTGAATCTGCTGTCCTTTGCCTTTGTCACGACGATACAACCAGGAATAGAAAAAGACCTGAAGCACCTGATGTGCACGCTTATCGTTGGAAGAATCGAAAAGAGCCTCCACGGATTTAGATTTCAGTTCGGCTTTGCCCGACTTGTAATCGATGATGCGCAATCTTCCGTTCACCTTGTCCACACGGTCGATGAAGCCTTTCAGATGAATCTCCCGACCATCGCCAAGCTTTATGAAGTCACGCATCTGCAGTTCGGCATCGACATAGTCGAACGGCGCAAGTTGCGCATCGCAATC
>CAZIVE010000030.1:15798-26929 GCA_964542435.1 uncultured Parabacteroides sp. | reverse complement strand
ATTATCGCTGCTGTTGAAGGCGAACCGTCGATGAAGGGAATTGTCCCCTAAAAATAAGATTGATTTACGTATTGGCGTTTATTCTCTACTTTCTACATCGCAAATTTTGCATCACTCGTGATGGTGTTGTATTTCACGTTGGTGAAGCGATAAACAGTAGTGTTGTTGTCGGATTCGTCGATGGTCAGTGAGGTAACGGAAAGGTTGCTTCGCGAGAGCGTGATCTGCAATTCGCGGATGTATTCTCTTTGTTCCTCTGCCTTTGGCACGATTCGGATCATGTACTCTTTGTTGTTGGAGAAATAGGTCAGTTTGTAGGCTGTATTGATTTTGGTGATGTCTCCTGTCATGCAGGCTGTGAGACTTTTCCCCATCTCGGCCACCATCTGATTGCTTCCCAGATCGAGGATGTTGCTCTTCCCGCCTGAAACGACCTTCAGCTTGTTGCCGTTCATGATCGTCTCATAAGCCGGTTTGCCATTCGCGTTGGTGTATTCCATGCGGATCTTATTCTCTCGGCGGAACTGGAAATGTCCTTTGGAACGGATATCTTTTTTGAATACCGCCATGTGTTTCGTCTGAACAAAGTCGCAATCGATGCTTTTGATTGTGGTTGCGCTCTCCTTCCATCGTTTCTGCAGGGCACTTGTTTCCTGAGCATTCATCTCTTTCAGCTTGCTTTGGGCAGCAACGGGCAGAACAACCGTGAGAATGACAAGTAAAACAATCAGACGTCTCATGCTTCGCCTCCTTTCATCATTTCGCTGATGGGAATGACGCGATATCCCTTCTTTTCAACAAAGTCGAGCAGTTTCTCGGTCAGTTTCTCTGCTTCGAACATGCGATCGTGCATCAGAACGACGGCACCGGGCACTACTTGCTGTGAGATGCGTTGGAATACGAGATCGCGCGGCTGCTTGGTCGTATCGAATGAGCGGATGTTCCAGCCGATGGCTTTGTAGCCTCTTTCCTTGATGACATGCGCCACGGTCGGATTGGTCACTCCGAACGGTGGACGGAAGAGTTCCGGTTTACGGCCTGTGATCTTCTCTATCGCTTCGTCGGTCTTGCGTAGTTGGTCGCTCATCTTCTTCTTTGAAAAGAGTGGGAACAAATTTTTATGCGACCAGGAATGGTTGCCGATGTCATGTCCTTCATCAAGAATCCGCTGCACCAGTTCAGGATGCGCTTCCGCCTTTTCCCCGATGAGAAAGAAGGTGGCTTTCACCTGATGTGCCTTCAGCACGTCCAATACGGCAGCTGTGTGTTCAGGATCGGGCCCGTCATCGTAAGTCAGGGCGATCACCTTGTCCTTGGTGTCGGCGTTGCAGAAAGCTCTTACATACATTCCTGCGCGGATATTAAAGGAGATGCTGAAAATGTATAGCAGTATGAGAACTGCAAGAATTATAAGGATCCAAATGATTGTGCTCATGATAAATCGAATTTGTAATAATTTACAGCAAAGATAATGCAAACCGAGAGTAGAATCATCAAGCTTGCTTGAATGTTATGCCGAGGTGCAGCTTATTTTCGCTCTTTGTAGCAAAGATAATGCAAACCGAGAGCAGAATGAACGTAACGGGTTCATTTCTTCCACCCTAATCTCCTATTTCCTCCTTCTTCTATTCCTTTCTTTCCCTGCAAACTCCTTTTTCCCCCTGCTCTACCTACTTGCACCGAGTGTAAGTTCGAAGATCACCCTGCACTTGTGACTTGCACATAGTGTAAGTTCCAATTTCCCCCTGCACTTGCTTCTTGCACATAGTGAAAGTTCCATTTTCCCCCTATTCTTGCAACTTGCACATACTGAAAGCTCCATTTTCACCCTATTCCAACAAATTACAAGGGCGTAAATGATCTATTACAGCCGGATCGGGCGGATTTCTTGGGAATTTAGCGTTTGGCGCTGTTGTCGCGGAGCAAAAGCATCGAATGGCTGCCCCACGATTCGTTGGCAATGAGGATGGGTGATTCAGAAGGTAATTCCTGCAAAGTCATCCAGAGAGCGAAGGAGATGGCTGTGGCGTATTCTCCGCAGAATTTCTTGTAATCGGAAGGAAAGATCCTTTGCGCATTCGGAGCATTGTTCTTTCTAAGGAAGTCATCGATATAGGCTTCATTCAAACGGCCTTCTCCAGATTCCATGTCCGTGATGCAAGCTTCGGCGTCGTCTGCTTCGCCTGTCAAACGGAAGAAGGCGGCGCCTTCACCTATCGGGAACTCCCTGTCTGCGCGAAAGCGATGGAGAATCGTGTTCACCGAGGGCGTCAGTTCGTCGATCGCTCCGACCAGTATATGACGCGACGGACATTCCTCTAGCATCAGCGCAGCGTCGGTCAGTGCCGATTCGAAAGAGAGCGCACGATGCACGTAGGTGTTGTTGTAGCCATGATTGCCTGTGAGCATGGCAATCTGCGCACCGATGGTGTTGAATGTGGAATGGATGAAGGGCGTGGGCGAAAGTGGTAGATCGTTTCGCTCAAACATCTGCTGCATGAACTTCTCTGTGTCTGCCATACAGCCCAAGCCGGTGGCTGTGAGAATGGCTTCCGTTTGCGGCGATGTGCAGGCGAGGCCGACGCTTGTCCCCATCTTCACAATGCGGCTCATCCTGCGGCGCTCGGAAGCGTTCGGAATAGTCTGCTTGTAATCGGGTTCGGCAAATCGGTAACCTTCTCCTTCGCGAAGGAAGGTTGCAGCGCATTTCTCTATGTATATCGCTTTCATGACAGTTCGCATTTACAGAACAGCAGGGAACTGTCGTTGCCTCCGAATCCGAAGGCGTTGGAAAGCACCCGCTTTACCTCGTGATGTTGTACGTTTCTCACCGGAATCCATCCGGTCTCCTCCATAGGAACTTTGAAGTGAAGATTGGGAAGCAGTATTTTTTCACGGATCGTGAGCACGCTGAAGAGCGCGCCGATGGCTCCTGCCGCGCCCAGCGTATGGCCAGTGAAGGGCTTCGTGGAACTGAACGCCGGAATGTGGTTGGCAAATAGTTCCTTAATGGCTCGGCTTTCCGTAAGGTCGTTGTTGAGCGTCGCGGTGCCATGTGTATGAATGTAATCGATCTCTACGGGCTGCACATGCGCCGTTCGGAGCGCTTCAGCCATGGCAAGTGTTGCACCTATGCCTTCGTCGGAAGAGGCAGTCTGATGAAACGCATCGTTGGCATTTCCCCAACCTGCGAGTTCCGCATACGGCGTATGGCTTAATGCATTCTCGCTCTGTAGGACAAGATAGGCGGCGCCTTCGCCCAGGTTCAGTCCGTTGCGATGTGCGTCGAAGGGTTTGCAGGGAGATGCGTCGAGAATATGTAGCGAATGAAATCCTTCGATGGTGAACCGGCAGAGCGCATCGCTTCCACCAGCGATTACCGTGTCGTACCAGCCAGCCCGAATGAGCCGGGCGGCAAGCATCAGTGCGTTGGCTCCCGATGAACAGGCGGTGCTGATGGTCGTCCTGAAACCTGTTAGATGTAGCAGATGTGCTATCTGTTCGGTGCTGTCGCCTGCATCGTGACCTTTGACGAGGCGGAGTCGACCGTTTTGAGGGTTGTCTTGAAATGCAGGATAGAACTGCTCTGTTAGCTCCATTCCACCTGCGGAAGTAGCCGAGATGAAGGCGATCTTGTGATTTTTACGTCCCGTCAATCCTGCATCGTCGTAGGCCTCGCGGGCTGCAAGCATTCCGAGAAGTGCAGTGCGCGTGATGCATTCGCTTGGAGAAAGGGAAAGCCGCTGTTTCAGTTCGTCATTGGAGAGAGGAATGCGTGCAAGGGCATAGTTTTCTCCGGTGCGTGAACGCTCTTCGGAAAGAAGCGGAGCCTTTTCGTGACGGAAAGCGTCGAGATGCTCTTCCACGTTCATGCCGGAAGCCGACACGCAGCCTAATCCAGTGACGAAGACCTTGATCATTTCTTGCGGTTCTTTTCCACGTAGTCGGCAAGGGTGTTGATGGAGTAGAAGATGGCTTTTCCCTCTTTCGGGTCGGCGATGCGGATGCCATAATTGCGTTCGAGGATCAGGATAATCTCCAGTGCGTCTATCGAATCCAGTCCGAGACCGTCGTCGGCGAACAAGGGTTTGTCGTCCTCAATGTCGTTCGACGTGAGATCTTCGAGATTCAGCGCCTCAATGAGTGCTTTCTTCAGTTCTTCTTTCAGTGTATCCATATTTATATGTCAGTTTTACGTTCGATGATTTGGAAATGGGATTCATAGCTTTCCCCGTTCAGCTCACACCATCCAATGATGGCTGCTTTCATCTTTTGATGGCACATCGCCTCTTCGGCGTAGGAGCGGAGGAAGGTTCCCTGTTCTTCAGGAAAGATGAAGCAGGTGTTATCGCCCGTGATGCCGTAGCGGATGCAGATTTCTCCCAGCATGACGTTGGATAGCGTATAGACAAAGACGGCAGGACTGGCTGCTTCGTCGCCTTCGCTGTCGATGATCTGTTGATGTTTCAGGTCCGTGTCAAGTGATGAAGAGCGATTGGCGAGGAAAAGCCCGATCTCTTCCGGCTTGTATTTCGTGAGTGAATGTTCTTTTAGTAGTTTCGTGGTGGAGATATAAGCCAGTTTGCTGAGGTCGTCCATCTTGTAAAATTTGCGGTAGTCTTCGCCCGAAGCTTTGTACTGTTCGCGAATGAGTGTGGCGAACGGCTCCTTTTCATCCTTCTCTATGCAGCAGCAGCCGACGACTTCCGTTTGAATAGGCTTCGGAAGGAGCGGAGAGGAGAGGAACTCCTCTTTCTCGAGGACGATGGCCGCATTGCATCCTCCGAAACCGGAAGCAGTCTTCAGACAACGTCGCATGTCGATCTTTCGAGTCGTCTCGCACAGATTTAGCGGAGAAACGACGCCCAGCGAATGAAATCCCGGCGTGCCGAAACATTCATCGGAAGTCAGTTCATGCATGCAAGCGATGGTCTCGATGATGCCGGACGCTCCGAGCGTGTGACCCCAATAGGGTTTCAGACTATTCAGCGGCGCGCCGGCAAGTCCTGCACTCGTTACTGCCTTTGCTTCCATCTCGTCATTGTATAGCGTAGCCGTTCCGTGCGGATTGACGAAGGATATATCTTCCGCCTTGATGCCGGCTTCAAGCATTGCGCCCGTGATGGCTCGTCTCAGCCCTTCTCCGGTGCGTGAGGGCGCAGAGATATGATTTGCATCATTGGTGATGCAACCGCCCGCGAGAGAAATCGCCTGCGGCTCGATGACTTTAGAGCGTTGCGTAGTGAGCAGCAGTGAACCGCAGGCTTCGCCGAGCGAAAGTCCGTCATGGCTGCTGTCGTATGGACGGCAGACTTCGTTGCTGAGTGATTTGAACGAGGCAAAACCCGTTGTAACGAATCTTGACAGCAGATCGCCTCCTGCTACCAGTATGTGTTTGTATTTTCCGGCAATGAGTAGTCGCGATGCTACGATCAGTGATGAGACGCCGGAGATGCAGGCGTTGGAAACGACCAATGGATTGTTGATGGAACCGATTGCCTTGGCGATTCGTGAGGCCATCGTGTGAAGATAGGCATCTGCAGTAAATCCCTCCTCTGGATTATAGCAGCCGATATTGCCTTTGGTGCTGGCAATCACGAGCAGCAGATCGGGTGAAGCCGGATCGATGCCGCTTTTGCGGATGGTTTCGTTCAGTGAGAGTATAAAAAGTTGTTCCAGTCGGTGGAAGGAAGAGAGTCCGGCATCGGCTGAGAGAGCATGGAGTCGGGAATCATCGATCCGAGCGCAGGGGAAAGGTTCGCCTTCGTGTCGCATCACGCCGCAACGTCCTTCACGCATTGCCTGCCAGTTCTCTTCGGGAGTAAATCCAAGAGCTGTGATCAGATGCGGCGCCGTGATCCATACGCGGCTCAATGAATGTTCCATTTCTCCTTCCATTGCCTAATAAATTCCGGCGTATTCAGTTCGAGCTGTCCGCTCTTCTTGTTGATGAAGACCTGCATCGTGGAGGCTGTGGCGCAGATGTCGCCGTTGCTTTCGCGGCTGATGATGTAGTCGAAACGGATCTTGGCTGCATCGTCTGCAATGAACCGCGTCTCTACAATCGCCTGCTCATCGCAATGCAGCGAGTGGTGGTAACGGATGTTCAGTTCGACCATCGGAATATAAAAGCCCTCGTCAGCGATGCGATGGTAATCGAGCCCGAATTCACGTCCGAAAGCTTCGCGTCCATCTTCCATAAACTGCACGTAATGTCCGTGCCACAGTATGTTCATGGAGTCCACCTCGCTGAATCTGACGCGAACGACGGTCCGCGACGTCAGTGCTCCTTCATGTATTTCGTCTCTTTTCATTCTTTTCCTTTCAGATATATTTTCAATTTGCCTTCGGCGACTACTTCTTCTCCCGCCTTCACTACGGCTGAGAGCAGAACAATGTTGAATATCTCTTCTACCGGTTCGATGTAGGTCGTGATGGTTTCACTGGACAAGGGCAGACGGAAGAAACGCGCTTTCTCGATGGCTCCGATCATTCCGAGCGGAATCTCCTTCCCTTCGGCATGACAGATAAAGCCTTCACGTGCCGCCGCTGACTGAGCCATGTTCTCTGCCAGACCACATTCGGACAGATGCCCGTTTTCACAGAAGAGATTGTCACTTTTCACGGTGAGCGTCGTAAAGAATTCTGATTCTGACCGGCTCAGAGTGTTGATCATCACCATCGGTTCGCGCTGCGGAATCAGTTCCAACAGTGCATTCCCGCTGATCGTTATGTCTGAATTCTTGTTCTCCATGCTATTGCTTCTTACATTCAATGAGCGTATGTCCCAGCCCGAGGCCTTCGTGAATAGAGGCAATCTTCAGACCGACAGCGTCGATCAATCGGAAGAGGTCGTCCGAACGGAACATCTTGCTGTTGCCGTTGGCCATGGCTGTGAAGTAGAGGCTGATCTGTGCGAGGCAGAAAGATGCCGTCTCGAAATGCTGCTTGTCCCAAAGCGTCTCCATGATGTAGAGCGATGTCGAATCGTCCATGGCAGCTGCCGCTTTCAGCAGAATGCTCTTCACCTGCGGCTCGGAGAAGCAGTCAAGGAACTGACTCATCCAAATGGCATCAAATCCTTTGGGAAAAGTTGTAGCCTCTTCAAGGACATTGCCCGGAATGCCGTGAATGCGGTTCGCATGGACTTCGTTCTTGTTTTGCTCCTCGAGCATTTTAAGCTGCTGGGGAAGATCGAAGACGGAAACCTCCATCTCCTCGTTTCGATTCACGCAACGACGGGCAAACTTTCCGGTATTCCCGCCAACGTCGAGCAGAGAATGGATGGGACGTGCCAGGATGATGTCGAGCGCTTCGTTGAAGGCGTTGTCAGAATAGTAATGGTCGAAAGCAAACCAACTGCGTTTGGCCTCTTCGGGAAGCTGTGACAAACCTTGATAGATGGTGTCCCAAGGACCGAAGGTCTTTAGTCCGGCAGGCTTTCCCTGCTCGATGGCTTCATCCAAATGAAACAGCCCAAGGTAATTGACATCCTCGACGAAATCCATATTCACCTTTGCCATCTCATCTGTCAGCAGAAACCAGCCGACCTTTGAGAGTAGGTAACGATCCTCCTTCTGCAAGATGGTTCCTGCCGTGAGTGACGATTCTGCCAGTACCTGTACGGCGTAGCGGCTGAGTCCGCTCTTGTCGGCGATCTCATCCAGTGTCAATCCATCGCCCGCCTCACGCAGCATGGCGAAGATTCCATGTTTCAACATGAGTCGTGAAGCCTGGAAGACGACCGGAGCGAAGGCGATTTCCTCAGCACGATGCTGCGCCTCTTCCACTCCGAAGCGTTCTTTCGAGTAACGCGTCTCCGATGAACCCTTGTGTCTTGACTTATTATCTTTCATATAGCTTTCCAAAAATCAAAATAGTTGAACCACTGTTCGGGATACTTCCTTGCGATCTTTTCGAGCAGTGATCTGTATTGTTCCAGCAGCTGCTGTTCTGGCCTTATGCCGTTTCCTTTCACAACCGGTTGCGCGATGACAAAGTTAAAGGAATAGCTCATACCTTTTTCCCGCAGAGCGAAATAAAAGACGACGGGAGCCTGCATCTTCGCTGCCAGAAGAAACGGACCAGCCGGAAAAGCCGCCTCTTCACCGAGGAATTCCGTATGCAGCACCTGCGAACCAGCCACGTGGCGATCCCCTTGGAAACAGACGTATTCCGAGCGGTCCAAAGCGTCTTTGATGAGGAAGACATGCGCGAGACTGTCGTTGTTGATGGGAATGAATTTATAGTCCTGCTCTTTGCGATGTGCTTCGAGCAGCTTCTTGATCTTTTGGTATTCTGCATCGAAGATTACGATGTTCATCTTCTTGCCGTAGTCGGAAAAGAAGGGCGCGCCGATCTCCCAATTTCCGACATGAGCGCTGATCAGCACCACGCCTTTGCCACTGTCGAGCAATTTAAGAAAGTCGGGATAATTTTCTCCGAAATGAAAATGATAGGCATCCTTTTTTCCTTCGCCTAAAGCGACGTTGTCGATAAGGATGCGACCTAAAGAGTAATAATTGCGAAACAGCAGGAGCGTGCTTTTAAGAAAACCATAGCCGAGGCGATGAGCCAGTTGCCAGACGGAACGAGTGGCGGCAGGAGCGAAGGGAATGAAATAAATGACCACCAGGCAAAGAAATGCGTAAGCAGCTTTGACTCCGGCCAGATTGATGAGTGCGATGAAGAAACGATAGCCGAACAAACCGCCGCGCGTCTTGCCTTTCCAGCCGACGTCAGACTTGTTGTCCTTTTGTCCGCTCATCAATGAAATCGTAGAGATCCTGGAATGTATGAATGCCGACAAAGTCCTGAGCCTTCATGGTCAGCCCGAAGTTGTGCTCAACGAGAACTACCATGTCAACCAGGTCGAGACTGTCCAGTTCGAGCGTTTTCATCAAAGGCGCTTCAGGCTGGATAACCGACGGATCGACTTCGAATTCTTCTGCCAGTTTGTCGTTAATCTTTTGTATCAATTCTATGTTTGCCATTTCTGTTTCAATAAACATATTACGGTTTGTAATTTCGGATAATTAAAGAAGAGTTGGTACCGCCGAATCCAAAGGAGTTCGAAAGGAACGTATCAAAGGTATATTCAATCTTCTTTGCGGGAATATTGAGCGGAGCGGAAGCGTCATCAGGCTCTTCGAAGTTCAGATTCGGAGCGATGAACCCGTTCTGCATCATCAGCAGTGAATAAACTACTTCGCTCGCGCCTGCCATCCACATCTCGTGGCCGGTCATCGACTTGGTGGATGTGACATAGGGCTTTGAGCATTGGAACACTCTGTCGATGGCTTTGGCTTCGCTCCAGTCTCCCGCAGGAGTCGAAGTGGCATGTGCATTGATGTATCGGATATCTGAGGCTCTTAGTCCGGATTCGCGCAAGGCCATCTGAAGGGAACGAACCGGTCCGTCCTCGCCCGGAAGTGAGATGCTTTCGCCATTGGAAGAGAATCCGTATCCTAATACTTCAGCGATGATATGCGCACCACGGCGCTTTGCCGATTCCTCGCTCTCGAGAACGACTGTCGCTGCGCCGCCGCTCGGGACAAGTCCGTCACGGCTCTTGTCGAACGGTCTGGAAGCTTCGGTCGGCGCATCTTCTCGTTTGGAGAAGGCGGAAAGTCCGTCGAAGCTGGCCACGGAATATTTATTTACCTCCTGCGCACCGCCCGTGACGATGCAGTCCTGCAAGCCTTCGCGGATAAGCACCGAGGCCAATCCGATGGCATGTGATCCGCTGGCGCAAGCGCCTGAGACGGTGAAACTGATGCCGCGCAGCGAGAAAATGACGGAGAGATTCATGGTCACGGTGGAGTTCATGCTCTTGAAGATCGAACCCGAACCGGTCAGTGTGGTGTTATGCTTCTCTCGGATGATGTCGATGGCTTCGATCACCGGCTCGGAACTGCTATCGTTGCCGTAGATGATGCCGGCTTCGTATTTCTTGAGATAATCTTCGTCCAGTCCTGCTTGGAGGAGCGCATCGCGCGTTGCCATATAAGCGTACGCGTCCTGTTCGGCCAGACAGTTGCGGCTGCGACGGTCGAGCAGTTGTTTGAGATTGGGTTGAGGCAGAATGCCTGTGAGTGCGGAACTATAGCCGAATGCTTTTCGTTCGGGGTCGATGTCGATGCCTGATTTTCCGTTGTAGAGAGATTCTCTGACCGTTTCCAGATCGGTTCCGATGCATGAATAAATGCCAAGTCCTGTGATGACAACTCTGTTCTTCATATTAAGAGCACATTCCTCCGTTGATAGTTATTACTGCGCCGTTGATATAGGAAGCCTCTTTTGAAACGAGGAAACCTACCAGTGCTGCTACCTCTTCAGGTTCGCCGAAGCGGCCTGCGGGTATCTGTTTCTTCAGCGATGCTTCATCCAGATCGGCCGTCATGTCGGTTCGGATGAATCCGGGAGCGACGGCATTGACCGTGACCTGCTTTCGGGCCACCTCCTGAGCCAATGCTTTTGTTGCGGCAATGATTCCACCCTTCGCAGCCGAGTAGTTGGTCTGTCCGGGCAGTCCCGTGAGTCCGGAAAGCGAAACGACGTTGACGATTCGTCCGAAACGATTCACGAGCATCTCCTTGAGAAGCGGCTGCGTAACGTTGTAGAATCCGCCGAGCGTCACGTCGAGTACGCTGTGCCAGTCTTCTTCGGGCATCCAAATCATCAGATTGTCTTTGCGGAATCCGGCGTTATTGACCAATACTTCGATATAGGCTCCGTCGTGGGATTGGCTCCAATCGGCCAGCTTTCCTGCAGCCTTCGAATCGGTCACGTCGAACTTCATCAGTTCGCCGTCGGAGCCTTCTTCGCGAACGAGTCGCAAGGTCTCTTCCGCTTCTGCATCGTTGGTGCGATAGTTGATGAGCACAAAATACCCCATCTGCGCCAAACGACGGCAGACGGCTCTTCCGATGCCTCTACTTCCACCTGTGACCAATGCATACTTCATAATTGGATGATTCGCTGATTAAATTGCCTGCAAAAATACCGTTTTTCTCGCTTTATACAAAATGCGCAACCAAATAAAGCGCAATTGCCTCCTCACCAGAAAATCCCTGGCGTGTTATTCATTCTGAACGTTTGAAAGAAAGATGTGATATCCCTTGAAATATCC
>CAZIVE010000030.1:9857-15698 GCA_964542435.1 uncultured Parabacteroides sp. | reverse complement strand
AAAGAGAGACACAACAAGATAAAGAAAAACATTGCCTGTGCTGGATTTCTTTTGTAAGTTTGCCTTCGTTATTCAAGAAAAACAAACTCAAACTCAGACAAACTGCCATGAAAACAATCACGTCTCTTTTAACTCTCGCCTTTGCCGCGGAGCTTTTCTGTTCCGGACTTGATGTTGCAGCTCAGAACAAGGCCAACGAAACGGTGAAACTGGAGAATTCCTATTGGAAACTGACTTGCGGTGAGAAATCGCTCGTGTCGATAGAAAATGCCGACGATACGCTTTCCCCGCTTTTCGCCGGTAGGAATTTCGGTGATGTGCTCGTCAACTATAAGGTGGAAAACGGAATGTGGCAGAATCTTTCGCAAAAAGGACGCGTGTCACAGTTCGACGTGGCGCACAATCAAGTTCTTTATTCAGATACGGCTTTGGGAAAGACCATCGTGATGACGCAGAAGTTCTCGCTGCAGGGCGAATCGGTCGTTTGGGACATCGAACTGCGCAATTTCTCCAAATTCCCGATTCTGCTTGGCGATGTGGCGCCGACTTTCCCTTGGGTTTCTCCTAAGATGAATCAATATATGGATAGTGAGAATGAGCCCGATCCTAAACCGACCGAACTGTTCGAACAGAATTTTACCAAACATCATTTCATTGAAGGCGACGGTTCGTTTCTCTATTATACACGTTACAGCGGACGTGCGCCCTATTATCTTTGGACGGTTGGAAAGGGAACTTCTTTGGAATATTGGAATTATCCCGATCGTCAGTATCGTGCCTTCATCTATTCCGGCAAGGCCGGCAATGAGGAGACGCACGGAACATGGCGGCAGCCGCATACCTACGGACATCTTTCTCCTGCGGGAACTGCAGGCGACCGAATCCATTTCTCCTTCTCTTTCCACAAGGCAGCTTCTTACAATCAGATGCGCGAGAAGATCTATCAGAGCGATCTGATTGATATCCGCGTCTTGCCGGCCATGACGATTCCTCGCACACAGTACGGATATTTCTCTCTGCATACGAAATGTCGTATCGATTCGGTTTCGGCACAGTTCCCGAAGGAAACGTTAATCGAGCCGCTCGGAAAACTTGCAGACAATACCTATGGTTACAGAGTGAAGTTCAGTCGTCTGGGCGAAAATACGCTCACCGTCCATTTCGATGGCAGCCGCAAGACCTATCTCGAATACTTCTCCATTCTTTCGCCCGAGCAGATGATGAAACAGCGGGCCAAATTCCTTGTGGAAACGCAGCAGGTCAAGGACAGTACCAAATGGTTCGACGGACTTTACGGTCCATACGATATGAAAAATGGCAAACTTCTCACGCCTGACAAGCCCGATATCTATGATCGTGTTCGCACCTATTTCATCGCCAGTGATGATCCCGCTCTTTGCAAGGCGCCCTATTTGGCTTCGAAGAACGAGGTCTTTCCCGATGACGCCGAGATTGCTTCCGTGGAATATTATTTGAAACATTTTGTTTGGGGCGGCTTGCAGCGAACCGACAAGGAGACGCCTTATCCATACGGCGTTTATGGCACGCCGAATTGGTACATAAACCGTCATCAGGATCTCCGCCTCACGCAGAGCACCTATAAGACCGACACGATGCGCGCCTGGCGCAGCTTCGACTATCCGCATATTGTAATGCTCTATTATCACATGTATCATATCGCGAAGCTTTATCCCGAAAAATGTCATTACCTCGACGCCTCAGGCTATCTGGATCGCGCTTATCATACAGCCTTGGCCTATTTCCATTACCCGACGGAATTGGATGGCGAGTATTACGAAACCTTCAAATGGGGCTGTTATAACGAACTGCTCATCCCGCGTCTGATGGAGGATCTTAGAGCTGAGGGCAAAACCGCATACGCCGACAGTCTTCGCGGTTACTGGGAACGTAAGGCGAAATTCTTCATCTATGACGATCCGTATCCGTATCATTCCGAATATATTGTTGATCGTACAGCCTACGAATCGTCGTATGCTTTGGCAGAATATGCCTTGCAATATCCGATGAAGAGCGATAAGAATCTTTGGTACGATCCGAATGTAAAGGTGTGGTATTCGCATCCCAACGTAACGGAGAAAGCTACGCGCGACTTTATGCAGCGTCAGTTCCTTGCGAATCTGTCGTGCCGTGGCGTACTCGAATCGGAATGGCATTCTCTGGGAGCCGATTTCAATGGTTCTTCCGATCAAAGCGAGCTCAGCTATATGGCTCGAATGGGCGGATGGTCTGTCTTGAATTATGCGCTCCGCTACGATGTCCATCCCAACGATTGGCTGTCGCTCGGTTACGCCAGTTATCTGGATCCTTACGGCATCATGAATGTAGGTGACGCTGCGTCAAACTATGGTTATTGGTATCCGGGAAAGGAAAAGAACGGCGCGATCGGTCAGGCTTTTACTTCGATGAAATACGGCCATCCGTGGATCGGAACAGATGAGGACAGAGGACCGTGGCGTTTCTGTGGGGAAGGCGATCTCGGCATGTGTGCTATCACACGAACCGCCACATCGGTGCTGGTTCGTGATTCTTTGTTCGATTGGGTTTATTACGGTGGAAACATGGAGAAAGTAGGGAAGAATAGTTTCAAACTTCTTCCCGACGATGGTGTCCGTCAGGATTTGTGGCTCATCAGTGGAAAATCCCGCGTGCATCTTAGGCTGAATCGTGACAACTGGTCGGAGAAGACTCCGATCGTTGTGGATGTGGCGAAACGCACGGCGAAAATCTATGTGGCCAATGCGCTCGACAATCATCACGAGACGAATCTTGACATCGAGGCCATTCAGTGCAAACCATCTGTCAAAATGGGAAAGCAGACCCTGAAAGGTGCGGCCGCTCCTCGTGGATTGCAGCGATACACTATCTCTGTAACACATCCCGAAGAGACGTTCGAAGTGGCGTGGTAATCTAGGAGATCCGGCATTTATGATTACTTTTGCCGGAAATAATCAGTGATTAAAGATGAATTCAATACATTCCGTCAGCGTGTACTGCGCCTCGAGCAGCGTGATTGACGAAGTCTATGTCAAAGAGACGGAAAAGCTCGGACGTCTGCTGGGCGAGAAAAAACTTCAGGTGGTGAACGGAGCGGGAAGCATCGGATTGATGCGTGTGGTTTCGGATGCCGTGCTATCTTCCGGCGGAACAGTCGTGGGCGTCATTCCGCGTTTTATGGTTGAAAACGGTTGGGGCTATGATGCGTTGACGCGTACGGAAGTGGTCGAGACAATGCACGAACGAAAGCAACGCATAGCCGATATCTCAGATGCTGCCATTGCTCTTCCCGGCGGATGCGGTACTTTCGAGGAACTGCTCGAGATCATCACATGGAAGCAGCTCGGTCTCTATCTCAAGCCGATTGTCATCCTCAACATCAATCATTATTACGATCCGCTTTTGGAGATGTTCTCCCGCGCTATCGAACAGCACTTCATGCGTCCTCGCCACGAAGAGATGTGGCAGGTAGCGACAACCGCCGAAGAGGCTGTCGAGATGATCTTCACGCAACCAACCTGGCCCAAAGACTACGCCAAGTTTGCAAAGCTCTGATGAATGTTCTACCTTTACCCACAAACAATGAAAGAATAGAGCGATGGTTTTTAAACAATAAAGGAACAGGCTTTCGTCCGTTCCTTTGTTGTTTTAATATTCGTACATCTTTATCCGAAAAGCCTTCACTGTTCCTATCGGAATGACGGCCGAGCCGTAAGAAGTCTCGTCGCCATTGAGTCGATGCAGTAATTCATGGCCTTCTTTGTCGAAGGTGATTTCGTCTGTCGAGAGTAGTGCGACATGTTTTGCCTTGCTGGTCTCATTTTTGCTGATGTTTACAACCATACCACCGATGCCACCGGCAACCACGAACTCATTTTCTCCAGTTTGGAAGATAATCAGTCCGGCTACATTCGTATCGGTCTGTTTAATCTCTTCCACGGCTACTCCTGCGAGAGCGATGCTGGCGCGTGTTGAAAAAGGTAGAATGGAAATCTTGTATTTGCCCATGTTGATTTTGTCGGAGAGCCTGTTTTTGTCCATGAGCAGACCGGACATCTCCTTCGTCCCTGCATACTTATGGATGTAAGGCGTTAGATTCTTCAGCATAGCATAGGCTTTGTTGTAGGAGAAGTCATTGGGATCGGCAGTTAGGGAAAGTCCTCCGCCATCGATACCGAAGGGAGAATAGCAGAGCGCGTTGTATCTGCCAATGGTATAGAATGAGCGTGCTGCACCGTCGGATGAGCTTCTCGTCTCTGGGATGAACAGCGGGTTGCCATTGTGCGTGTAGCCGCTGCAGACCCAGTCGAGAAGATCCATAGCGTAAATATCGGGAGCGATTAGGTCGATGTGAGGTGCGGCGGCACGCCAAATGTCTTGGACATGAGCTTGCGGACCGCCTGAAGGATACGTGCCTGGTTCAGCTTCTCCGCCTTGCTTGATCCAAGCGTTGACATACATTGGCAGTGGATAAACCTCTTTGCCTTTGGCTGCTATGTATTCCACATATTTCGCATAATTCCAAGCGTTGAAGATTTCTTCTGTCAGATAAGGATATTCATTCTGCCAATCTTTGGAATCGGCTTTCTTTCCTTTGCCAAATACCTCTTCCCACGTACCTTTCATCTTGTTGTCGTTGTCGTTCCATACTTTGGCAATGGCCGGATGAAGGGTCTGTTTGTTCGCTTTGAGATAGGAGATGAGTTGCTGCGGCACTTCACTGTTGAATGCCTTGTCGGCAGCCGGTGAGAAGTCGCGCATCGAACGGTTCTCCTTTTGCATAAACGCTGCACTGAAATCTTCTGTGCCCATTTCGTTCTCCACTTGCATCATCACTACGGTGTGCGTGCTGCTGTCCACCTCTTTGATATGTCCCATGAGAGCGGCAAAGGCTTTCGCGTCGGCTTCCATGGAGTTCTTACCGAGTGTGGAGAGTGTCGTCATCGGATCACCGCCTTTGTAGCTGGCCAATGGGAAACGTTTCGGGTCTTTCTTCACCCAAGACGGCACGTAGGTTGATGCTCCGTTCTTCCAACTTCCGAACCAGAGTACGACCAGCTTGAGATTGGCTCTGCGCGCACCGTTGATCATGCTGTCCACCAAGGCGAAGTCGAACTGATTCTCTTGTGGCTCGATCAGTTCCCACGATACGGCAGCAATTACTGTATTGAGGTTCTTGTTACTCATGCGTTGCCAGATGGGAGCCATATAATGTGCGCTTCCCGTGGAAGAGTTGTGAAGTTCGCCTGCCAGCATGATGAAAGGTTTCCCATCCACGATCATTTGTGTGATATTGCCGTTTTTGACCAGTTTCGGCATCTGATTGTTCTGTGCATTTGCCGTTGCAAAGCAGAGGAAAGTGAATAATACAAGAGAAAGAATGTTTTTCATATCTATGTGATTCTTTGATTGCAGAGAAAAATTCAGAGGACAAAAATAGAGCGAATCGGCTACATAATGGGAATATTTAAGTCGGTTATTATGTCCTTTTTGTCTATTTCCCTTCTGAAGAAGACTTTTCAAGTCCTCTTTAAGATGCTTTCGCTCCTTCTAAGACGAATGAATGCTAAGGAAAGACCATCGTAAAATGGTCTTTCCTTTTGCACGGCTGATGGCCGTGTATTTATTCCGTTATTACCGAGAATTCTCCTATCGAAGCCTCGCCTTTTTCGCCTGTGGCTCGTTTTGCTACGAAGCGGATCTCATCACCTTTGACCGGCGTGAAATGAACTACCTGCTCGATGGGGTTGTTGACGATGTTCGAGAATTCACCTTCTGCTACCTTTTGGTCATTCACGTAAAGTTCGTAGGATGAGATGTGGTCAA
>CAZIVE010000030.1:3302-9757 GCA_964542435.1 uncultured Parabacteroides sp. | reverse complement strand
TGTAAACAGGCGATTGAAGTGTAGGAGTGCTGCCGTCGGTAGTATAATGGATTTGTGCATCCACATTTCCGGAAGTGATGGACACCTTCGAGTCATAGCTGCGTGAGATGACAGGCTCCGTGATCAGCGCGGGGGCAAGGAATGCCTGGATATTGTTGATGCAAAGCGGTCCGCGGGCATCTGTGAAGCGAATACGGAGTTTGTCGGCTTTGACGGTGCGGAAGCGAACGATGCGTTTGTATCCTACGGTTGTCGTGGAATCAACGGCCTCTACAGGTTTCCAGATGCCGGATGATTCCGTCTCAATGATAAAGGAACGGACGCGTTGTCCGAGTGGAATGTATTCTTGGATAAGCACACGGTTCACCTCCTGCGGCTGCTTAAAGGGGAAAGTGATGGAAGCTTTGGTCACGCCATCGGCTGTGGCCCAATAGCTGTCCCAATTGCTGTCGTTGGCCTTGTCCGGTGCAAATGCTTTCCCTCTTATGTTGTCTGCGAAGGGAACGATGCCTTTCAACAGATCTGTCTTAAAGTCGTTGACGAGTGTCTCATGCCATTCCATGGCGCGTAATGAATCGGCTTTGGTGATGCGGCCGTCACGAGCGACGGGGAAGTTGAGGATAAAGTTTGCATTGTGACCTACACTTCGATAATATAGATCGACAAGATGAGCCAGCGACTTGATCTGATGGTCTTCGCGAGGATGATAGAACCATCCTGGGCGCATTGAGACGTCACATTCTCCTCCCATCCATTGGTCGGCATCTTCCATGCCCCACTGGCTTTGGTTATAAATCTTTTCCTTCGCATACGAATAGAAGCTCCATTGCGTGTCGCCGCTCCAGCCCTCCTCATTGCCGATCCAGCGGATGTCGGGGACTGTGCCTCCGAAGATCATTGCTGACGGGTGATGCGCCTTGATGGAATCACGTGCACGTTCGTATTGATAATAGCTGTTCGGGTCGATAGAACGTTTCTCATTGGCTCCTCCATACCAGCCGTTTCCTCCGTTCGCTCCGTCAAACCAGAACTCGAATAATGGTCCGTAGTTCGTTATCAGTTCCTGAATCTGGTTGTGATAAGTCTCGACATATTCCGGCTTGGCGTAATTGGCGTTATGTCGATCCCAAGGAGAGACATAAGCACCGAACTTGAGTCCGTATTTGTGGCAAGCATCGGATAACTCTCTTACCATGTCGCCTTTGCCGTTCTTGTAGGGCGAATGTGAGATGTTATAGTCGGTGGTCTTTGTAGGCCAGAGGCAGAAGCCGTCGTGATGCTTCGTTGTGAGGATGACGCCTTTGAGTCCGGCTGCCTTAAAGGTCCGTACCCATTGTTCGCAATCGAGATTGGTCGGGTTGAAAGTCTCCGGAGAAGTATTTCCGAAGCCCCATTCGAGGTCGTTGAAGGTGTTTAGTCCGAAATGGACAAACGCGTAGTTCTCTGTCTTGTGCCAAGCCACTTGATCTGCTGATGGGAGCGGATAGACGGGTTTGGGAGCCTTTACACTCTTGCAGGCACTCATTAGGAAGAGGCCGGTCACAACCAATACGGCTGCTTTGATGTAGATATTGTGCTTCATGTTTTCGAAATAATTTCTCCAAAAATACAAATAATTATCACCAACATTAAACAAAACCTTTTACTTTTGTATCAAACAGCATTATCTAAATGAAGACAACCGTCACAAACGATATCAAGGAGATAGAATCGGTCATCCACACATGTGATCTCTGTTATGTGGGCATGGCTGACGAGAAGGGCGTACCTTACGTACTGCCGATGAATTTCGGATACAAGGACAACGTCATCTATCTGCATTCGGGGCAGACGGGCAGAAGCATTTCCATACTGGAACGCAATCCGAAGGTCTGCATCACCTTCTGTAGCGGGCATGAACTGGTAGCACAGCATCCCGACGTGGCTTGCAGTTACAGAATGCGGTCGAAGAGTGTCATTGCGTGGGGTGATGTGACATTCGTGGAAGATTTTAATCAAAAAGTTGAAGCCCTCGACATTATTATGAAGCAGTATTCAGACAAGACGTTTCATTACGGTGATCCCGCCGTACGTAATGTCAAGATCTGGAAGGTTCCGGTCGAGGAGATATGTTGCAAAGGTTTCGGAATGCCGCACAATATGTGACACTGATCCTTTTTGTTCCGGCGTGAGCTCCCTCTCATCCGTTCCTTAGGTTGCAGTTTGATGCAACCTTTTTTCATAAGGAATTGTGTGTTATTATTCCTTTTTTCTTCTTCTCTATCCTTTATTAAATCATGAAACAGCATTCGTTTTTCATCGCTTTTCTGGCTGTAGCCGCCCTCAGTAGTCTGGGATTATCGGCACAGACCAAAGCATCAGACAACACATTGACCGTAGCAAACGGTTCGGTCTCTTACAGTGATCAAACTTATACAAGTTCTTCTTCGGATGCCAACTGCGTCAAGGTTTCTGGTGGAACTGCCACTCTGACCAATTGTACGTATAACAAAACCGGCGACACCAGCGATTCCGACGGAAGTAGCTTCTATGGAACCAATGCTGCCATTCTCGGAACGGGCGGCACTCTGACCGTATCCGGTGGAACCATCACAACCAATGCTAAGGGTGCCAATGGCATCGTTTGCTATGGCGGAACTATCAACGTATCAGATATGACAATCAATTGTACACAGAATCTTTCTCGAGGCATTCACACGACAGGCGGCGGAACATTGGTGGCTAAGAATCTGACCATCACGACAGCCGGGAACAACAGCTCCGTCATCGCTTTGGATCGCGGAGGTGGCACGGAAACCGTCACTGGCGGAACTTATACGACGACTGGCGGCGATTGTGCTGTGCTCTATTCTACAGGTACGCTGACGGTGAACGGCATCACGGGCAGTTCTGCCAAAGGCGAGATCGGCGTTATCGAAGGATCCAACAGCATCACGATCAACAACAGTACGATTACGGCCGGTGATAATGCAACCCGCGCCATGATGATTCTGCAGAGCGGTTCAGGTGATGCCGGAACGGGCAAGCATGGCTATATCACGGCTACAGGCGGCACACTGAAGTCAACCAGCACGACGGCTCCTTTCATTGAAATCGTCACCAACTGCACCGGAACGACTACGCTCAAAGGAGTATCCACTTCCATCGCATCCGGCATTCTGATGAAGGTTGACTACAACACGCGCTGGAGTACCAATGGTGCCACTGGCGAACTGATCCTTTCGGGCAGCGGTACGACCTACACCGGTAACATCGAAGCCGATTCTTACAGTACTGCAACGGTCGAAGTTGCTGACGGGACAGTATGGAAAGGCGCTTTCGATGCCGACAATACGGGAAAGAGTACTACAGCCACGATCGACGCCGGCGGAACGTGGACTCTAACAGCCAATTCTTACGTGGACAAGGTCGTCAATAACGGTACGATCAATACAAATGGCTATACCTTGAAGTACACCACCATGACCGGCTCGGGGACGACGAATACGGAGCCGATCGTCAACGAGACGAAGATGCTCCTCCGCAATGGATCGCTAAGCATCGTCTCTGCCGCCAAAGATAACCTTCAACTTATCGATATGATGGGTCGAATCGTTGTAGAAAAGAGCATTCTGCCAGGTGAAACGCAGATCAACGGAGTCCCGGCAGGCAACTATGTCGCCAGACTTCGTTCGGGTTTGGTTCAGAAGGTTCAGCTTCGTTAAAATAGCTGTTGCATCAAAATTTAATCCATGCCGGATGTGATTTTTTTCTGAAATCATATCCGGCTATTAGTTGCAACTTCTTTGTATATTTGTGCGAAGTAAATCTACAACTACATGACGAACACTTTCTCCGTTTCAACGAGAGTCAAGACGATGGCTCTTATTTCAGTGATGGCTCTCCTGCCTTCGCTGCTTTCAGCACAGGGTTATACTTTCAAGGATGAGGTCCGCCTGCCGGCAACTTCGGTTAAAAACCAGGGCTCGAGTGGCACCTGTTGGTGCTTTGCAACGGCATCCTTCATGGAGTCGGAATTGCTGCGCATGAATCGCGGCACATACGATCTAAGCGAGATGTTCATCGTACATCAGAAATACCTGAATCAGCTTGACGACAATTATCTGAGACGTGGTAGGGGCAACATTGGCGAAGGTAGTCTTTCGCATACCTTCAAACATGCCTATTCACAAGTAGGAATCGTTCCTGAAGAGGTTTACTCGGGTATCCATTATGCTTCAGATCATCATGATCATCAGGAATTGTCATCTTATCTCGGAGCAGTGGCCGGCGCAGCCGTTAACCTGAAAAAACGTAGTCCGGAGTATGAAAAGATCACGCATGACATTCTCGATACTTATTTGGGAAAGGTGCCGGAGAAGTTTACCTATCAGGGAAAGGAATATACGCCTAAGAGTTTTGCCGCTTCGCTGAAGCTCAATATGGACGACTATGTGGAGATCACCAGTTTTACGCATCACCCCTATTACGAAGCCTTCGATCTGGAAGTTCCCGACAACTGGGAACATGAGAGAATCTATAATCTCCCGCTTGACGAGTTTATAGATGCCATCGATCATGCGCTTCAGAGCGGTTACACGGTGGATTGGGACGGCGACGTGAGTGAAAAAGGGTTTCTTTTCGGCAAAGGTGTAGCCATCAATCCGGAAGTCAAGGATCTCTCTTCTTATTCGCCCGATGACACGGCTCGTTTTGCCAAAATGAAGGAAAGCGAACGTCTGGAGGAGATCTATAAATGCGAGAAACCTTATCCCGAAGTCAAGGTTACGCCTGAAGTACGTCAGCAAGGATATGAACATTTCGTCACGACCGACGATCATCTGATGCACATCACCGGAATGGCCAAGGATCAGAACGGAACGAAATATTACATCACGAAGAATTCCTGGGGAACGAATCGAAACAGCTCCGGCGGCTATCTGAATATGTCGGAGAGTTTTGTAAGAGCAAAAACCATCTATGTCATGGTGCACAAAGATGCACTTTCAAAAGCTTTAAGAGATAAATTGAGTATTCACTAATGATTTTATATAAAAATTTAATTCTTACATCATGAAAAAGATCATGTCATTAGCAGTTCTGGCTCTGATAGCCATGAGTTGCCAGCAACCGGCCAACAAACCGCAGGATGCGGCGGCTGCCGATTCAACTGCAACAGCCGCTGCAGCTGTTCAACCCAAGGTTGACGCCTACACAAGCGCTACGAACAGCGGGGAGAAGCTTACCAAGAAGGATATGCCGAAAGAAGAGGCTGTCAAGTTCATTGAGGCCTATCTGAAAGGTTGTCCAAACTTCCTGCTTGCCACGAGCGATCCGGTTCGTCCGCATCTTCGCCCGCTTGCCTCTCATTTTTTGGTAAACAACAATCTTTATCTTGGCATCGGCGATGGAAAGGCTTCCTGCAAAGAGCTTGCTGCGAATCCCAATATCGAGATTTGTGCGATGAACAGCAAAGACCACACTTGGATCCGTATCATTGCAACGGCCGTGATCGATACGACCAGTGCAGTGGCCAAACAGGTTTACGGACCGACCGGTTCTCCCAAGATGGGCAAGACCAACCTCTATTGCCTGAGCAAAGTTCATGCTGAAATCTCCAATGCTCAGCAGGGCTTCGACGTGGTGGAATATCAATGATAACGTTTAAAATAATCAGTAAACCATGAAGAAAATATATTTCCTTGCAGCCTTGGCTCTCGTAGCCATGAGTTGCCAGCAGCCTGCAAACAAATCACAGCAGTCGGCTGCAACCGATTCCACTGCAACCGCCGCCGCTCAGCCCAAAGTTGACGCTTACACGAGTGCCACGAACAGCGGTGAAAAACTCACTAAGAAGGAAATGGCAAAGCCTGAAGCCGTCGCTTTCATTGCGAACTACATGAAGGATTGCCCCAACTTCTTCCTTGCATCCGCTGATCCGCAGCGTCCTCACGTTCGTCCGCTGGGCATGAACTTTGTTTACAACGGTAATTACTATATCGGAGTGGGAGACTTCAAAGCTTCTTACAAAGAGCTTTGTGCCAATCCGAATATCGAGATCTGCGCCATGAGCAAGAAGCCGGGTTCTTGGATGCGTATCATTGCTACGGTTGTTCCCGACACGACCAGCGCTGCACAGGAGGAGGCTTTCAAGTCGATGCCGCAGCTGAAGAAGATGTATAACGAAACGACCGGACATAAGATCGGCCTCTTCTATCTCTCCAAGGTTCATGCCGAGTTTTCCAATGCTCAGCAGGGCTTCGATGTTATTGAATTTGAATAAAGACTTGTTATACCTGATTTCAAAGGGACTGCATCGGCTGATGTGGCCCCTTTTCCTTTTATTGCGGTCTTATGAAACGGCGAAAAGTGTGTTTTCTATATGCAGTTTGCCTTATTCACCCTTGTAATCTGCAAGAGCAGGGTGAAAACGGGACTTACACCGTGTGCAAGTAGCAAGAGCAGGGTGAAAACGG
>CAZIVE010000030.1:0-3202 GCA_964542435.1 uncultured Parabacteroides sp. | reverse complement strand
AGCAGGGTGAAAATGGAACTTACACCGTGTGCAAGTAGTAGGAGCAGGGTGAAAACGGAACTTACATCGTGTGCAAGTAGCAAGAGCAGGGTGAAAATGGAACCTGCACCATCCGTAAGTGGGTAGTGCAGGCTGCAATCGGGATTTACACCCTCGTAAAGGATGAATCCTTGGGATATTTTGCGCTTTGCGGACTTCAGCGGGGACGTTTTGCCAGGATCTCGCTGATCAGCATGGACGATTTGATCATCATACGCGGAATATGGAACGGACCTTTGTACATATTGCCTTTGGCAGGCTGCGAAAGTGATCCGTCGAAATGGAGATAGCCGTACCATTCCGGATATTCCGGATCGGGAAAATGGGTAAAGGTGTATTCGTTGATCATGCGATGCAGTTCGAGGTAGTGAATGTCCTTCGTAGCCAGATAGGCATACAGCGAACCGATAATGGCTTCGCATTGTGGCCACCAGAACTTCATGTCGTGCCAGTAATCCTGCGGCGGGAAATTCTTGCAGTCCTTGAAATAGCTGATACCGCCGTATTGTTTGTCCCAGCCCCAATTCCACGACCAGTTGAAGAGCGTCAGTCCGAGGTCTTTCATGTCCTTGTCCCAGTTGCGGTGTTTTGCCTCTTCAAGAATGAACCAGGAGGTCTCGATACTGTGGCCCGGATTGATGGTCCGGCCTGCCAGTGTGTCGATAAACTCTCCGTGAGGTCCGACAGCCTCCAGGATTGCCTTGTATTCCGGATGGACGAAGTCGGTGAGCAGTTCATTGATGGAGGCAGAGATCTGTTTGTCGAGTATTGGATCCTGTATGGCTTCGCGGATGCGGGCGGCTGTGTCGATGAGGATCATGCAGAACGAATGGCCTTTGGCGTTGAATCCTTCACGGAACTTTGCCGGCAGCAATTCCGGATGGTTGCGGTAATTGACTACCTTCTTGAACAGATCGAGTGCCTTGACGGCGTAGCTCTGATCTCCTGAAGCAATGGCATACTGAGCCATAGCGATGGCGGCGAATGTCTCGGAGAAAACATAGCGGCGTTTGCGTATTGGAATGCCCTCCTTCGTCACCGAATAGAACATTTGTCCGTCGTCATCGAAACAATGCTTTTCAATGAAGTCGAGACCATCTTTGCAGGCGGTCAGCCATTCGGGATTCATTTCAACATGGTTGTACGCATAGGCGAGGATGAATGCAAACCGTCCTTGGAACCAGACCGACTTGGTGGAGTCCATCAATGTTCCGTCGCGGCCGAGGCAGGTGAAGTAACCACCGTTTTCTTTGTCCAGACCGTTCGCCATCCAGAAGGGGAGGATGTTGGTCGTCAGTTCGCGTTTATAAACCTTATCCCAGAACTTGAGATATTCCTGGGGATTGTCTATGTTTCTGTTGAATTTATCCATGATATTTGAGTTTAAGTTGTTGCATTTTAAGTATGCTACTGCAAAAGTAACCCTTTTTCAGGGAGAATGTTTACCTTTGTGCTATAATAAAACGATATGGAAAACGACTTCGACATCAGAGAAGAAAAAGTCCCCGAGAGCGAGCGGGAGTTTGAAAATGCGCTTCGCCCTCTCTCCTTCAAAGACTTCAACGGCCAGGAAAAGGTGGTTGCCAATCTGAAGGTCTTCGTCATGGCAGCGCGTATGCGCAAGGAAGCTCTTGATCATGTCCTGTTGCATGGCCCTCCCGGACTGGGAAAGACCACGCTGTCGAACATCATTGCCAATGAATTGGGCGTAGGCTTCAAAGTTACATCCGGCCCGGTGCTTGACAAACCGGGTGATCTAGCGGGCATTCTCACTTCGCTTGAGAAGAACGATGTGCTCTTCATTGATGAGATCCATCGTCTGAGCCCTGTCGTGGAAGAATATCTTTACTCGGCCATGGAGGATTATCGTATCGATATCCTCATCGACAAGGGTCCGAGTGCGAGAAGCATTCAGCTCGATCTTGCGCCGTTCACGCTGATTGGAGCCACCACTCGAAGCGGACTTCTCACCAGTCCGTTGCGTGCCCGTTTCGGTATCAATCTCCATCTCGAATATTATGAAGAGGAGACTCTGACGAAGATCGTGCTTCGCAGTGCCGACATTCTGAATGTCCGCTGCGACCTCGATGCAGCCAAGGAGATCGCTTCACGCAGCCGCGGTACGCCCCGTATTGCCAATGCCCTGCTTCGTAGAGTGAGAGACTTTGCCCAAGTGAAGGGATCGGGCAAGATTGACAAGGCCATCACCTGCTTCTCTCTCGAAGCCCTGAATATAGATAAGTACGGATTGGATCAGATAGACAACAAGCTGCTGACTACGATCATCGACAAGTTCGGTGGTGGTCCTGTGGGTCTGACTACGATAGCTACAGCCTTAAGCGAAGATCCCGGAACGATAGAAGATGTTTATGAACCTTTCCTCATCAAAGAGGGATTTATCAAGCGCACGCCGCGAGGCAGAGAGGTGACGCAGCTCGCCTATGAACACCTGGGACGTACTCGCATCGATCCGCAAGGGTCGCTTTTCTGACAGATGCGATGAGGTTATAATAAAATAAGAAATGGCAGGAGGAATGAAGCGGTTGGCAAAGGAAACCGCAGTATATGGATTGAGCAGTATCATCGGGCGATTCCTCAACTGGATGCTCGTTCCGATGTACACACGAGTTTTTACCAATACCGCTGATTTCGGTATCGTCACGAACCTGTATGGCTGGACAGCTTTGCTGCTCGTCCTGCTTACCTACGGAATGGAAACAGGATTCTTCCGCTTCGTCAACAAGAAGGAGGAGAAGGAACCGATGCGCGTCTATTCCACCGTTCTCTACTGCGTGATGATGTCATCATTACTGTTTGTCTTCGTCATCTATTCGTTGTTGCCATATATCAGTTCCGGCTTGGGTTATGCCCAGCATCCCGAATATATCGCCATGATGGCCGGGATCTGTGCCGTTGATGCCTTCTGCTGTATCCCGTTCGCCTATCTTCGTTATAAAGGGAAAGCGTGGAGATTTGCGGGTATCAAGATCTTTAACATTTTTCTGAATATTTTCCTGAATATCTTTTTCCTCATTATCTGTCCGCGAATCTACAACAGCCATCCGCAGCTCATCAACTGGTTCTTCCGTCCCGATTATGGTGTGGGTTATGTGTTCGTGGCCAATGTCTTCACGACACTCTGCACGCTGCTGATGTTGATCCC
>CAZIVE010000029.1:25250-27145 GCA_964542435.1 uncultured Parabacteroides sp. | reverse complement strand
CATTGACGGCCGCAAACCAACTGTTATATCTAACGAGTAGCGTCTGCGACCGCCGTGCAATTCTCAAACGAAATTGATAAACACACTCTATATGATGCTACATACGAATACTCATTGTTTGTAGTAATACTCAGAAAGAACATCGCGAACCTTCTCCGGCGTCATACGCGGATAGACTTTGCCGGCAATAGTGAGAACCGGTGCCAAACCGCAGGCACCTACGCAGCGGAGACAATCGAGAGAGAATAATCCATCGGATGTAGTCTCTCCTACTTTGATATCAAGCTGGCGTTCTACTTCTGCCAATACCTTTTCAGATCCACGCACATAGCAGGCCGTTCCCAAGCATACAGAAATAGGATATTTCCCTTTAGGTGTCATGGTGAAGAACGAGTAGAAAGTCACGACTCCATAAACCCGAGAAACCGGAACCTTCAGATCGAATGCCACAATTTCCTGGACTTCTCGCGGAAGATATCCGAAAAGGCTCTGAGCACCGTGCAGAATATTAATCATCTCGCCCGGATCGTTGTTGAACTTCTTGCAAAGAGCATGCAGCTCATCTACTTTGCTCTTCGGGAGATGAATGGTCTGATCTATATTATTTTCTTCGTTCATGATTTTTCCTCCTCTTCTGTTGAAATAAATGAATTGATATCAGGAACACGATCAAAATAATGCGTGTGTAAAAGTTTGTGAGCAAGCGGTCCGCACGGTTCACCCAGATATTCCTTATAAAGCATCTGGATGTAAGGATTCTCGTGACTCTTCCTGATGGTCTTGCTCTCGTCAGCTCGATAAAGAGCTGCCTGACGTTTACGAATGATGTCCATATTTCCCATGTGGAACGGCTGTCCGCCACCACCGATGCATCCACCCGGGCAAGCCATGATCTCGATAGCTTGATAAGGAGAATTGCCGGCAATGACCTCTTCCGCCATCTTGCGTGCATTTCCCAATCCATGGGCAATACCAATATTGATGGGCGTTCCGTTGAAATCGATTGTAGCACTACGGATTCCCTTGAATCCACGAAGTTCTTCGAAGTTGATTTTGGGCAACGGCTTCTTGGTAAACACTTCATAAGCCGTACGACAAGCAGCCTCGATAACACCGCCCGTGGTACCAAATATAACGGCAGCTCCTGTGGATTCGCCCATCGGACGATCGAAGTCGCTGTCGGGAAGTCCGGCAAAGTCTATGTTGGCAAAACGAATCAAACCTGCCAGCTCGCGCGTGGAAATGGAGAAATCCACATCAGGATTATGATCCACAGCAAATTCAGGACGCTGAACTTCATATTTTTTGGCAAGACACGGCATGATCTCCACGACAACCATCTTCTTGCGATCGATACCCAGCTTTTGGGTAAAGAAATTCTTGGCTATAGCACCAAACATCTGACCCGGACTCTTGGCAGTGGAAAGATTATCACGCAACTGAGGATAGTGCTGTTCCATGAAATTAACCCAACCAGGGCAGCAGCTCGTCATCAAAGGAATCTTCACGTCGCGATCGCCTTTCAGATATTTACCAAGACGCTGGAGTAATTCCGTACCCTCTTCCATAATCGTAAGATCGGCCGCAAAATCTGTGTCAAATACGTAATCAAATCCCAACCGCTTCAAGGCTGTAACCATCTTGCCGGTAACCAATGTTCCTGGTTCAATGCCAAAACTATCTCCTAAAGCTGTACGAACCGCAGGAGCCGTCTGTGCTATGACAATTTTATCGGGATCAGCCAAAGCCTCCAGAACAGGATCTTCAGAACTGTTTCCCGTCAAAGCATTGACCGGACAAACAGAGACACATTGTCCGCAAGAAGAACAGGTGCTTTCTGCAATCTCGCCTTCGAATGGCGTTGACATTGCTGCCATAAAGCCTCTGTTCACAGC
>CAZIVE010000029.1:2157-25150 GCA_964542435.1 uncultured Parabacteroides sp. | reverse complement strand
GGAAGGCATTCGGTCTTGCAGGAAGGAGCCAGATTACGTCTTCCGGCCACCTCTACCACACAGATTCTGCATGCTCCGGGATTATTCTCGTAATGCAGATCTTTCATCTCCATGAAGCAAAGCGTAGGAATCTTAATTCCATTCATCTTAGCTGCTTCAAGGATGGTTGTTCCCTGAGGCACTTCTACCTCTTTATTATCTATAGTTAATTTGATTGTTTCCATGATGTTCAAGATTTAGTGTACATAAATGGCATCGAATTTACACTTCTGCATGCAAGTTCCACAGCGCACGCAAAGCAGAGGATTGATGGAATGCGGCTGTTTCCGTTCGCCGGTAATGGCATGAGCAGGACAGACGCGTGCGCAAAGCGTACAACCTTGACAAAGATCCGGATTGATGAAATACTGCGTCAACGAACGGCAACGATGTGCACGGCAATGATGATCGCGTACGTGTTCCTCATACTCCTCAGGGAAGTTGCTCATAGTGGAAAGCACTGGATTTGGTGAAGTCTGTCCGAGTCCGCACAATGCCGTATCTTTAATAACATTGGCAAGATTCTTCAGCTTTTCAAGGTCCTCCTCCGTTCCACGACCTTCCGTAATCTCTGTGAGAATCTCATACATTCGTTTATTTCCAATCCTGCATGGAGAGCATTTACCACACGATTCCCCAACGATGAAGTCGAGATAGAACTTGGCGATAGAAACCATACAGTCATCTTCATCCATGACAATCATACCACCTGAACCCATCATGGAACCGGCAGCAACCAGGTTGTCATAATCGATTGGCAGATCAAGATGCTTTTCAGTCAAGCAACCGCCCGACGGTCCTCCCGTCTGTACAGCTTTGAACTGTTTTCCATCCTTAATACCACCGCCAATTTCATAAATGACCTCACGCAAGGTCGTTCCCATCGTCACTTCAATCAGTCCGACATTGTTCACTTTTCCGGCAAGAGCGAACACCTTTGTACCTTTACTCTTCTCCGTACCGATTGTATTGAACCAATCAGCACCTTTCAACAGAATCAGCGGAACATTGGCGAACGTCTCCACGTTGTTGACATTCGTAGGGCACCCTTTATAACCATGCTGACTTGGGAATGGAGGTTTGACAGTCGGTTCGCCTCTCAATCCTTCCATACTATGGATCAATGCCGTTTCCTCACCGCATACGAATGCTCCTGCACCGTAACGAATATCGATATCAAATGAGAAATCAGTTCCCATGATATGATCACCAAGAAGACCCAGTTCATGAGCCTGATCAATGGCACGTTTCAGACGCTCGACAGCCAAAGGATATTCAGCACGAATATAAACGAGACCTTTGCTCGCTCCCGTACAATAACCATTGATAGCCATTGCCTCCACAATTGAATGAGGATCACCTTCAAGGACGGAGCGATCCATGAACGCTCCCGGATCGCCTTCATCCGCATTACATACGACATATTTCTGAGGCGCTTTCTCCTTACTCGTAATCTGCCACTTCACACCTGTTGGGAAACCAGCACCGCCGCGACCACGAAGTCCGCTTTTGATCATTTCCTGAATCGTCTGATCCGGAGTCATGGTCGTAAGGACCTTTGCAAGTGCCTCATAGCCATGGTGAGCGATACTGTCTCGGATATCTTCAGGGTCAATCTGTCCGCAGTTACGCAAGGCAATGTGCAACTGCTTCTTTATAGAGTTCGAATGAGGATCAGGTATTTCAGTTTCCTTATCGGGTTCTGCAATCACATAAGATTGAGGAATAACACCTTCAACCTCCTCACCTTTCATAATATACTTCTCAATGATTTCATCCACTCTGTCCTTCGTGACAAAGCCGAAGGTGACAGGTTCATTATCACCGATCGTCACATCGATTGTCGGTTCTGCATAGCAATAGCCCATGCAACCTGTCTGTTTTACCACAGCATTTACCTTATCACGAGCAAGCACTGCAAGGATGTAATCTCTGATTTCCCCAGCACCGGCAGCAATTCCACACGTTGCTAAAGAAACACGAATGCGAATTCCCGGTTTGTCAGGATGGTCTTTGTCGTAAACCTTAAGTTGAGATTGATACGACTCACGTAGTTTTCTAAGGTCATCAAACGATTGTACTGTATTCATGTCATCTTCCTTTATGTTAGAGAAAGTTGTATAAGATCTAAGTATAGATAACTCTGACAGTTATCCGCAGCAAACATACAGAATTAGATTGAACAAAAAAATAAAATACGGAAATATTTCTTTAATAAATGAAAGTTTTTTTCTGCATAAAGTGATCACTTATCCTCGACGGCATGAGTTTGAAGGATCTTTGAGTAAGGCGGCACATCATGTGTCAACCAGATATTACCACCAATCACAGAGTCGTGACCAATTGTAATTCTTCCAAGGATGGAAGAGTTGGAATAAATCGTAACGTTATCTTCAATGATGGGATGACGTGGAATATTGACAGGCAGTCCGTTTTCATCCAATTTGAAACTCTTTGCTCCAAGAGTTACACCTTGATAAAGGCGCACGTGACTTCCAATGATCGTGGTTTCGCCAACAACAACGCCGGTTCCATGATCTATACTGAAATATTCACCAATCTGAGCTCCCGGATGAATGTCTATTCCCGTCAAGGTGTGCGCTATCTCCGTAATAATACGAGGAAGAACAGGAACACCCAGAAGGAGAAGTTCGTGAGCCACTCGCTGGTGAAAGAAAGCCAGAATTGCCGGATAGCAGAAGATAATCTCGCTCTCACTATGAGCAGCCGGATCGCCATCCAATATGGCCTTGACATCCGTAGAAAGCAGGTGCTTGATCTTGGGAATGTAATCTATGAAGGCAAGAGCCATCTCTGATGAACGTTCCTTGACGCAGTCTTCACCCTGCAACTCAAAACATAGACTATTCGAAATCTGTTCCTGGAGCAAATCATAAACCTGTTCCAGATTGACACCTATATAATATTGTATAGAATCCTGACGAGCTTCCTGCTGTGTCCCAAAAAATCCAGGGAAGAAGATATTCCTAAGAAGCCGCATCACCTCTTTCACCGAAGCCACAGAAGGCGATACCTTCTGATGCAAAGGAATATGTTTGAATTCCGGCAAGTTAAATGCCGAAAGACAGTCAACATTCTTTTGAATTCGATTAAGGATCTCCGATCTGTTCATAGTCATCTGTTTAATTGTCCCAATCAGGATAGTAAGCAATCAACGTATTGGTTGAAGAACCCAAACCAATATAAATGGCGCCATTCAAAGCATACATGCAATGGATCTCACGCAATGAAACCTGAGATTTGCGAGTCCAGACTTTTGACACGGTGTTGTATTGCCAGATGTAGGAATTCGCATCCACGACATACAGACAACCATTCAAAGCAACTCCACACTTTACGGCTGCTCCCGGATACGTTGTCTCTTCGGTCCAGGATTCAGCACTTGCATCCGTACTCCAAAGCCTGTTGCTTGCCGATGATGAGATAGCCGATGTAGAAGTCTGTCCTAAACCGACATACAACCTCTCGTTAATTTCCACAGCAACACCACCATACTGTTTGATGGGGAAAGATCCATGTTTCGTCCACTCTTTAGCTTGCAAAGCGAAGCTCCACACCTCGTCGAGGATTGCGTCATCGCGACGACCACCGAAGAAATAGGTGACATTCTTAGCGCTTGTAACAGAGATCGCATGATACATAGCGGCTGGACGTTTGGCTGTATCATCACCCATTTCGTGCCAACGATTATCAATGGTCCCATAATAAACGAAACTATTGGTAGCATTTCCCGATTCATCCAATCCACCGAAGACAATTCCTGCAACGGTCGTACTAGAAACGGATTGCCACGTTAATTTATTGGGCTGAGAAGACAGTTGCTGCCAAACATTATCCCTTGCATTGTAATTCCAGAAGTTCGAAGTATAAGATGAACCTACATCACCACCTAACAGATAACCACGATAACCGATGGAGAAGAATGAAGCTGTTCCTTCAATCAATGAGCCTCCTGTGAACGATGCCACTGTAGTAAAGATGGATGGCGTTGTAAAAGAAACAATGTCACCATACGAAACACCGGAACTGTTCATGGCAAAGGCACGAACATAATAGGTCGTTCCACCTTTCAAAGCCTTAATTGTGTCGGAGAAAACCGTTTTTCCGGATGATATCTTGTAAACAGCTCCGGAAGTTATATTCACCTGACTTTGAGATGTACTATAGCAAACACCTGAAGTTGTAACTGAAGTCATTCCTTCGTCCAGGACTTCTCCACCTACGATTGCACTTCCACCGCTTATTGAAGTAATATTAGCTGTAGTAACAGTAGGAAGGTTACTCAATGTAATCAATGCCATACCTGTTCCCTCAGAATATTTGACACCAAACGAATTGATCGCGAAAGCTCTGACATAATACTGCTGTTGAGATTTCAAATTCGTCAAGATTGCCGTGAATGTGCCCGTCCCTTTACCGGCAACGACCGTGTCGTTGTTGATAGTTGGCGAAGCTAAATTGCTATAACAGAAACCAACGCGTGTGACAGAAGCATCACCTTCGCTCGAAACTTTAACAGAGAATGTGGCATTCGTATATCCAACATTTGTTTTGGTAAGTCCTTCCAAAGTTGGCAAACCATCCGTTGTCTTGAACTGCTCTACAGAGCTTCCGTTGAAATAACCATGAGCATTGCGCGCATAAGCCCTGATGTAATAAGTTGTAGAAGGCGTCAGATTGGTAATCTTCACAGCGAAAGAAGAATCAGCAGCCATACGGGTACAAGCGAAAACAGAATCACTAGCGGTTGGCGCGGCATTCTTGGAGAGATAGAAACCATATTCAGTCAAGTCACCTTCACCCATATCCAGAATCTTTCCTGCACAGACGATGGAAGTAGCATGAATGGAATCAGGGGAATAGGTCTTTACGGTTCCTAATCCACTGGTCGTTGTGAAAGAAAGCACATCTCCGTAACCAACTCCTTTTGCATTAACTGCATAGGCTCTAATATAATATAAGGTATTCTCCTTGAATCCTTCAATCTTGACACTGGAGAAGACAGCCTTGCGTGTACCCAGATTCACCTTGTTGTCCGTGCTCATCTTAACGTCAGAAGTCGTTCCCCAACAGAATCCAGCTTCCGTCACAGGTGCGCCGTTCTCACTGGTCACCTCTCCCGATATGGTCACAGAAGTGGAAGCAGAAACAATATCTTCCGAAGTCTTGACATCAGGAACCTTTGCATTACGAATGTCATCATCGAATGATGGATCACTGACACAACCGCCCAACAGGAGAAGCAGCATCAGAAATATATATGTCAGATTTGAATATTTCATCTTCATCTATTTAAAAGAATACACCGGCTCCCGCATTCAGATCCACATATTTAAAATTAATGGTCGAACAGCCCGAGCTGATAAAAAATGATCCAAACTTAAGCATCACGTCACATTCTGCTGCAATTCCTTTGTAAGATGAATCGGTATTCTTGCACCAGATTTCAGCTTGATTGTCGAAATTATCGTAATTATGCGTTGTAAACGAATAAAGCAAACTCCTTTGGCCATAGCCAGCACCTGTTGTGATAAACAACCAAGGCGCACAGCGGAACACGATGCCGACTGTACCTGCAAACGTATTGGATTGCTTCTTCCCCGTCGCGTTGTATGATTGGCTGTCCGCATTGGAGAAGTTCAAAATCTCACCCTTATCGTTGCACTTATCCGTAAAATCACGGAACTTCATGTTCGTTTTGAATCTCACATACCATCCAATATGTTTGCCAACGCTTCCAAAAGTAAGTCCATAAGGAGCTTGTGGAGAATAAGCATAACCTAAGAAGAAATCGAAATGCGTCTTTTCAGGACGCACCTCTGTAATTATGGTATCATGCTTTTCAACTTCGGTTGGAGGCGTTTGAACGATAACAGGATGAAGCAGCTTTTCCTTCTGATCTTTCCAGTATGCAGCCAAATCATCATTCTTGGACGTTCCAATTCCTTCCGAATAATATAGGATAAGCTGGGTGATTGCCGTTGTATCGTTCTCATTCGCTTTTACTGTCAGGCAATTCAAACATTTGTCCATCAGGCTTCTCATAGAAGGATGCATCTGCGAATCGAGAAGCCAGATCTGAGTGAGTTGGCCGATGCTATAGCTATCGCATCTGGAAACACCCTCTTCATACCACATTTTAGCATCGGTATAATCTTTACGTTTCATTGCATCGTCGCCTTTGCGATTATAATCACTCAATTGCTGGGCAGACAAATCGAGTGCCAAGGCTAACAAAAACAACAAAAACAGATATCTTTTCATACGATTCTATCAATAACCGGTTGCTCCTTCACTGATTAAAACTCCTTCTGTATTGTAAATATCGAATAAATGGTCAGCTCTTTCAAAAGCGCGTCCGTTGTCAGCTATTCCTACACTCAAGTACTTGCACGGAATCCGTTCTTTCAGATCCGAATCGATAGCTCCATAAAGCCCTGTACCTTTGCGGCGAACGATCTTCAACTTGCCAAAGTTCATCTTCTCTTCGTACAAAGCTTTTTTGTCGGACAGATTTTTCTCCGTCATCTTCGAATCAGCTTGTATGATCAATCGAACCACCTCTTCCGTCAATTTGGAATTGCGAGCGTTAGTAAAATCTCTCTTGGCTCCTGCAAAATCTCCCGATTTCATCTTTGATTTTCCCAAAGCCAACAGCTTATTATACTCCACAACAGCTTTCGCATCATCCTCTTTCACGTCCGTATTCGCAGTCTGGCCGACAGCAGCGTTTGAATTATGCTCCATTGCTGCTCCATTTGACATGGAATCCGTCGCTGATTGAACAGGAGATGAAGGTTCTGCCAAAATGGAATCACCTGCTTCATTCAATGAACGATTATCCGCATTCATTGATGGCTGGACAGTTGAAGTTGCATTACCGGCAAACCATTTATTTCTCATTGTGACCAAAGAAGCCACAATCAGCATTGCAAATATAGCAAATATTGAAAGAAGCCATCGTATCTTTCTGTTTTTCTTTTTATTCTTTTCCTCCTTGATTTTGTTACCCGCATCAACATCCTTCGACTTGTTGTCTGAAGGTTTGTAAATCACAGTTGTTTCATCATCATCTACTTCATCCGAAGGTTGCTGTTCCTGCGCATCTTCAGCCAAAGGCGTAGCATCAAGTCCCAACGCCTCGAGCATCTCGTTAACAGTCGCATAGCGATCGGTTGGGATCACTTGCATGGCCTTCAGAATAGCATCTTCCGTCCTTTTCGAAATCGCCGCGTTGAATGTCGAAGGATTCTGCAGCGGATGTGTGGTGCGCAGAATGGATTCGGTAGGAACTTTTCCTGTAAGAAGGTAATAAAGTGTAGCACCCAAAGAGTAGATATCAGGTCTCGGTGAAAAGTTGAGCATTCCTTCGCTGTCATATTGTTCGATGGAAGCGAAACCTTTGGAGAGAGTCAGCATCGTTGTGCTTGTCTCCTGCTGTCCGATATCGTAACGACGGCTGACGCCGAAATCGATCAAGCGTGCGTTATTGTTTTTATCAATCAGAATATTGCTCGGCTTGATATCCAAATGAAGAATGTTCTTTTTATGAACAAAACTCAGAGCCAGGCCAATCTGGTGAATATATTTCAAAGCCAGATCTTCGGAAAGGATACCATCCGTTTCCATCCGTTCTTTCAACGAATGGCCGTTGATGTATTCCATGGCGATATAGGCCGTCCCATTCTCCTCGAATACCTCAAGCACATTGACAATGTAAGGATGATGGACTTCAGAAAGGATTCGGGCCTCCTTGATCAGCTTTTCCTTGAATTTATCAAAGAGTAAAGCTCCGGTTTCGGAATGGACTTTTACAGTCTTGCCATCATTATCGCGATAGCAGTAGTCTTTAAAGAAATATTCTTTGATACAAACGGGAACTTCTGTCTTAATCTTTCCCAGAGAACCTTTAACCTCTGTGTACCAGACGCCTCTATAGGTGATGCCGAATCCTCCCTGTCCCACGACAGAGGACAAACGGTATTTCCCATTCTGAAGTAAATGACCATTAGGCAGATTCATGATACACAATGTTCGAATTATCTGCCAAATGTACGTCTTTTATACTAAAGAATAAAAAAAAGAAAGAATATTTTGTTTGATTCCAGCTGATTCTTGAACATTTTGAATGGGTATGATATAGAAGGAATAATTGTCCTTCGTTTTCCCATTGCATGCATATTGCATTTCATCTTTGATGCCCACGGCCGAACTGTTGCTTGAAAAGATCGATTCCAAGGCGGAGTCTCTAAGATTCTCGAGTGTACCGTCTGTACACATAAAGAAATAGTCACCCGGTTCAACGTCCGTTATGAGTTCCACATCCGATTCTGTCGGCCGATGAGTGCCCTGAATAGCCTGAGTGATAATGTTACGTTGCGGATGATGAATGGCCTCTTCCGGTGTAATTTTCCCCGATTTCACCAATAAATTCACCAAAGAATGGTCTTCAGAACGATAAATGATTTTCCCATCTCGGAACTGATAAATACGACTATCTCCTGAGTGGGCTGCAATAACGCCGTTGCGTCCGATAAAAACCATCGTGAACGTGGTGGCCATACCATGAGCTTCGGGATGATTGATGACGTAATCATCAAAACGCACCTCTACATATTGTATCGCTTTTTTTATGAAAGACTCAGAAGGATCGCCCTCGAGGAATGTATTAAAATAGGTATTAAATGATTCACAGGCTAAAGCACTGGCCACTTCACCTTTATCAGCACCACCGACACCATCACAGACAAGAAACAGCTTCCGTGAGACATTCGAAGACTCAGGGATAGGGAAAATGGAATCTTCATTATTCCGTCTTCCTCCCTTTTCACTGATCGCACATGCAGGGCCTAACGTTATTATCATAGTAACAAATCTTAAGTTAGTGAGTGAAGCGCAGAATTGTATGACCTAACACGATCTCGTCTTTGTCATTCAATACCATCACCTCTCCCGTTTCCAGAATGTTGTTATTATATAACGTATGGTTCTTGCTATTATTATCTGAAAGGAAATGTTTATATCGTCCGGACGCATCTTTTTTTACTTCGATGCGGATATGCTCTCTGCTCATCGAACGATCCATCGTCTCGATGGCAATGTTTGCTTTGGAGGAAGCCGACTTGCGGCCTATGATATAGGTTCCTTCGTATAAAGGAAACACTTGTTCTTTTGTATCAGGGTTAGGAAGAACGGTTATCTTACCTGTATTCGTAGTTACCGATGAAACCAATTCCGTCGGTTTTTCTCCGGATTCTTCCACACTCAATAGTGCGACGGGAATAGAGCCCTTGCATTTAGGGCACTTGAATGAGGTTATTCCGGATGGAATCTTCGTTTCATCAACCTTAAGACCAACGTGACAGTGAGGACATCTAATGGAGATCATATAATGATAGAGATATCTGTACCGTCGATGTGCATGTCATCCATATTCATGTCAAACATATCTCCATCGCCCATGGCATCATTGCTGTCTGTCATCGTAATGAAATCAGAACTGTCCATGTTGTCATCTACAGAAACTGCATCGGGTAAATCAACTCCATCGCCCATGTCTATCACTACAGCATCATCTGCCAGAGTAAAATCATCGGCACCGTCAATTGTCACGAATGTGTAATCGTCATTGTCCATATATTCGTATCTATATTACTACGAAGCAAAAGTAGAAAATTATCTTGGAAGTGAACAAATATTTTTGTGGCTAATAATCAAAACCTTGGGATTATTGTACGAAAGCTATACTTTCGAGGACGAAACCTCATTTTTCACATTTACCCATTTGGCCTTACAGGTGCCCACAGGACACTGTTTACGGTTTCGAAGGGATTCCCATGGTATTTCGCCAAGGAAAGTCCCGCATTTCGGACAAACATAGTCTATTTTAAAGCGATTGGAGAGCTCTTGAAGAAGTTGCGGGATCTTGGATGATTGCTTTGCTCCCAAATAGATGCCGATTGTAGGTGCGCAGACCGTAATACATAGACCGATTACAAGCAGCACGGGATTGCTCTTTCCCAATACGCCGATGATGATGCCGACAATTCCAGTCATAGCGAAAGGCATAGATTGAAACAATCTAGTTTTAAATTGATTGGAAGATTGAATTCGAACCTTTTCTTTAATATAATCATCATACACTTTCTTCAAGGCATTGAACTGCTCGCTGTAATCATTGTTATCGTTTTGGATCTTGACCAAAGTCGTTTCATATTGATTTCCCAATCGGATCACATCGGTTTTAGAAACATGCTTGCGGGCAATCTGTTGATCGTTCACGAATGTCCCGTTAGTAGAATCCAAGTCTGTCAATGTCCAGCGACCTTCTTCGTCTTGAAAAAGTTCCGCATGGTGACGGCTGACTTGTGCATCATCCACAACGATATCGTTATCCTCAGCAGATCCAATGGATATCATGCCTCACTCTCCTCTTTTTCGATTGTCGTATCTACCTCAGACTTGATGACATCCGTGGTTTTATCGTCTGTGATAGTACCTCGGTCTATGTTTGCAGCATCATGTTCAAGCATATCCTTAAGCACGCGCAGCGGTTCCTTGGAAAGACCTAATTCACGAGGCTTTCCTTCGTCGCCGATTAGTACCAGCTTCTGTTTCGGAAGACTGATTTGCAGAATATGGTTTTTATTGATAACATGGCTCTTGCCTACGCGCACCAAAGAAGAGGTAACATCGGCATACTGGCTCTCGAGAAGCTCTTCTACCTTTCCTATATTGATGGCAAAGGTAAATTGGATGCCATTGGAAAGCACCAACTTTGAATAATTGCGGTCAGCCTCAAAATAGAGAATCTGACTGATCTTGATTCTCAGCAATTCATCTCTTGTCTTTATGATCAGATATTTCTCCATGTCTGGATATCTATTTTCCTTAATTGAGAAACAAAAATACTAATTTCTACCGAATTAATAGTCTTGGCACCAAAAAGAATTTCAAATTCACCGAAATCCCAACCCTATCAAATCTTCACTCTCCTTGTTCCTTTTCTTCTTCTTCAAATCTATTTTCAAACTTTCCTACGGATGAAATTAGAATGCTCTAAAGAGAAGAAAATATTTAACCGTGGTTAAAACTTTTTGAATCAATAGTCAGAATAAATTTTAACCATGGTTGAAAAATGTTTCAACCATGGTTAAAAATAATTCTCACAAAGTCAATTCAAATATCATCTAAAGAAAGAATAGAAATTCATAATGAAAGAGATTTATTTAAACTCTTTTCATACAGAAACATTCCACCTTCTTTCTTCAAAATTACTTTAAGTCCTCAACGGCTGCCTGTGCTGCTGAGATTCGTGCAATCGGAACACGGAATGGAGAACAGGAGACATAGTCGAGTCCCACACGATGGCAGAACTTAACGGATGATGGTTCACCGCCGTGTTCGCCACAAATGCCGCATTTCAGATCCGGACGAACAGAACGTCCCTTTTCGGTTGCCATCTTGATGAGCTGGCCTACACCGTTCTGGTCAAGAATCTGGAACGGATCCTCTCTCAAGATCATCTTATCCAGATAGACCGGAAGGAAGGAGGCAATATCATCACGAGAATAACCGAAGGTCATCTGCGTCAAATCGTTTGTACCAAATGAGAAGAATTCAGCGGAGGATGCAATGCGGTCTGCGGTCAATGCAGCACGCGGAACTTCAATCATTGTTCCTACCTTGAATTCTATTTTTTCGCCCATTTCATCGAATAATTGAGCTGCAGTGTCACGAATAATTTTCTCTTGAGCACGGAATTCATAGACGATACCCGTAAGCGGAACCATGATCTCAGGGAAGACTTTCACGCCCTCTTTTTTCAACTCAATGGCAGCGCTCAAAATAGCTTTCGTCTGCATTTCGGTGATTTCAGGATAGGTATTTCCCAAACGACATCCACGATGACCGAGCATTGGATTGTGTTCTGAAAGTGATTCAACACGTTCTCTGATCTCTTCAACCGGCAAATGCATGGTTTCAGCCATCTCTTCCTGACCTTTCTCATCATGAGGAACAAACTCATGCAACGGCGGATCAAGCAAACGAACGGTTACGGAATAGCCGTCCATAACTTTGAAGATGCCCTTGAAATCCTCCTTCTGATACGGAAGAATCTTAGCCAAAGCTTTACGACGGTCTTCAGATGTGTTTGAAAGAATCATCTCACGCATTGCTTTGATCTTCTCACCTTGGAAGAACATGTGCTCTGTGCGGCAAAGGCCGATTCCGCGAGCGCCGAACTTTCTTGCAATCTCTGCGTCATGAGGCGTGTCGGCATTGGTCAACACCTTCATACGTGAATATTTGTCAGCCAGATTCATCAGATCAGCGAAGTCACCCGAAAGCTCTGTTGCCTGCGTATCGACTTTACCGATATAAACCTTGCCTGTTGTTCCATTGATAGATATAAAATCACCTTCGTGCAACGTCTTATCACCTGCATGAACGACTTTGTTCTTTGCATCGACAACCATTCCGTCTGCACCCGTGATACAGCATTTACCCATTCCTCTTGCAACAACCGCTGCATGAGATGTCATGCCGCCGCGCGTGGTCAGAATACCTTCTGCTACTACCATTCCAGCCAAATCTTCAGGAGAAGTTTCGGTACGAACCAATACGACATGATGTCCATCGGCACGCCAGCGAGCAGCATCTTCAGCAAAGAATACGATCTGTCCAACAGCTGCACCCGGAGAAGCCGGAAGTCCTTTGACTAACAATTCAGCCTTATTCTCAGACTTTTCATTGAAAACCGGATGAAGTAGTTCATTCAGCTTATTAGGTTCAACACGAAGAATCGCTGTCTTTTCATCGATAATTCCTTGATGCAGCATATCCATGATAATATGAACCATGGCGCTTCCCGTACGTTTTCCAATACGAGTCTGCAAAAGCCAAAGCTTGCCTTCCTGAACCGTGAATTCCATATCCTGCATATCACGATAGTGAGCTTCCAGCTTTTTCTGTATTTCATCCAGCTGTTTAAAAGTTTCAGGCATAGATTCTTCCATGGAAGGAAGTCTTTTCAGACGCTCTTCTTCGGAAATGCCCGAACGTTTAGCGGCACGCAACGAACCCTCTTTCGTAATCTGCTGTGGCGTACGGATTCCGGCAACGACATCTTCACCTTGTGCATTGATCAGATATTCACCGTTGAACAGGTTTTCACCTGTGGCTGCGTCTCTTGAGAAACAAACACCTGTGGCAGAAGTATTGCCCATATTTCCAAATACCATCGCCTGTACGCTGACAGCCGTTCCCCATTCAGCAGGAATGGAATACATCTTTCTATACAGAATGGCACGTTCATTCATCCAACTGTCAAATACGGCACAGATGGCGCCCCAAAGCTGATCGTAACTGTTATTCGGGAATTCATGGCCTGTACGTTCCTTGACGGCTGACTTGAAAAGCGTTACAAGTCTCTTCATGTCGTTGGCATCCAACTCGCAATCGAGTTTCACACCACGTTCTTTCTTAACTTTGTCGATGATGACTTCGAATGGATCAGCGTCACCTTTCTTTTCGGGCTTCATTCCCAGGACGACATCACTGTACATCTGTACAAAGCGACGATACGAATCCCAAGCAAAGCGTTCATTCTGAGTCTTGCGGACAAGACCTTCGACTACTTCGTCGTTCAATCCGAGATTCAAGATGGTGTCCATCATACCCGGCATGGAAGCACGAGCTCCCGAGCGAACAGAAACCAACAATGGATTCTCTTTGTCTCCGAACTTCGATTTCATTAACGTCTCGATGTTTTGAATGGCCTTCATTACGTCATCTTTCAAGAGATTGACAACAGCATCTCTTCCTAAACTGAAATATTCGTTGCAGACTTCAGTCGTAATAGTAAATCCAGGAGGAACAGGAATCCCGAGCAAATTCATCTCTGCAAGGTTTGCACCTTTGCCGCCGAGAAGCTCCCTCATATCTGCTTTTCCCTCGGCTTTACCGTTTCCAAATGTGTAAACTCTTTTCTTGTTTGTCGTTTCCATTTACAGTAGTTCTTAGTTTATATTTAGTTTTTTGTTCATTTTGCCAACTCAACGTTGCAAAATTACAACAATAAATTATCATTTGTTGCTATTTGCGATTAAATTTTTGTCATGTTTTTAAACTTAATTTATTCGTCGTGATTATAAAATCCTTACATTTGCGTGGCGAAATTTGGAAAGGAGAGGTACTTTGACACGGAAAAAGAAGCCGTTTCCCCTACTCGAAGGGGTGACAATAATAGATGAAGCAGCTGAAGGAAAAGCGATAGCGAAAGTCAACGATATGGTGATTTTCATTCCTTATGTTGCGCCAGGAGATGTGGTTGACGTTCAGTTGACTAAGAAGAAACACAGTTATGCGGAAGGCTTTGCCGTCCGATTTCAAAAGTATTCAGACTTGCGCATTGAGCCATTCTGTGAGCACTTCGGTACATGCGGCGGTTGCAAGTGGCAACATCTTCCCTATGAAGAGCAGCTTCGATTCAAACAGAAACAGGTCGTAGATAATCTGACACGCATCGGAAAGATTGACATCGGTGAGGTTAAACCGATTCTTGGTTCGGAAAATATTCAGTTCTATCGTAACAAACTCGAATTCACATTCTCCAACAGGAAATGGCTCACGTCGAAGCCAACGGACGAAGAGTTGCAATCCAACGACATGAATGCTCTCGGTTTCCATATTCCTACCATGTTTGACAAAGTGCTCGACATCCATAAATGCTGGCTCCAAGACGATATATCCAACAAGATCCGCCTCGACATCAAAGACTTCTGCCTCAAGAACGAAGGATATCCGTTCTTTGACATTCGAAGCAAAGAGGGTTTTGTAAGGAATCTGATGATTCGTACTTCGTCAACGGGAGAAGTGATGGTCGTCCTCGCTTTCTGCAAAGAGGACAAAGAACATCGCGAAACGCTTCTCTCCCACTTGGTAAAGACTTTCCCCGAAATCACCTCGCTGATGTATGTCATTAATGAAAAACTTAACGACACGATCAACGATCTGGATATACATCTATATAATGGTAAAGATCACATCATAGAAGAAATGGAAGGACTGCGTTTCAAAGTTGGTCCGAAGTCTTTCTATCAGACAAATAGCAGACAAGCATACAATCTCTACAAAGTAGTCCGCGAATTCGCAGACCTCAAAACCGACGACTTGGTTTATGACCTTTATACAGGTACCGGCACCATCGCCAATTTCGTAGCTCGCCAAGTGAAAAAGGTGATCGGAATTGAATATGTTCCGGAAGCCATTGAAGATGCCAAGATCAATTCTCAATTCAATGGAATCGACAACACGTTGTTTCTGGCAGGCGACATGAAGGATATTCTGAACGAGGAATTCATCCGCGAACACGGTCGTCCTGATGTAATCATCACTGATCCGCCAAGAGCAGGCATGCACGAAGATGTGATTCGAACCATCCTTTTTGCAGCTCCAAATCGTTTGGTGTATGTAAGTTGTAACCCCGCAACACAGGCACGCGACCTAAATTTGCTTTCTGCACGTTACGAAGTGAAAGTAATTCAACCGGTAGATATGTTTCCTCACACGCAACATGTTGAAAACGTAGCCCTGTTGACACTTAAAGAATAAAAGAGAATATAATAAAGATTCCTACCTATTGCAGTAACAAAAAAGAATTTACTACATTTGCGCGGATCTATCATACAAGAAAACGAAAAAATGGTTCTGAAAGGAATCTATAGAAAACATACGGAATTTAAATTGATAAAGTTATGGCAAAATTTCAAGGTGCTGTTGTCGTAAACACGGAACGGTGCAAAGGTTGCAACCTGTGCGTAGTAGCATGCCCACAGGATGTTCTGGAGCTTCATCCGCGCGAAGTGAACAACAAGGGTTACCATTTTGTGTACATGAAGAATCCGGACGCATGTGTCGGTTGTGCAAGTTGCGGACTTGTTTGCCCGGATGGTTGTTTAACGATTTACAAAGTCAAAATTTAACATCATGGCAGAAGAGATACAATTGATGAAGGGAAACGAAGCCATCGCTCGTGCCGCTATTCGCTACGGTGCTGATGGATACTTCGGTTATCCTATCACTCCTCAATCGGAGGTTTTGGAAACACTCCAGGCTGAGATGCCTTGGGAAACGACCGGCATGGTCGTGCTGCAGGCTGAAAGTGAACTTGCTGCAATCAACATGGTTTACGGTGGAGCTGCTGCTGGTAAAAAAGTATTAACATCTTCTTCAAGTCCTGGCATCAGCCTTATGCAGGAAGGGTTCTCCTATCTTGCCGGTGCTGATCTGCCCTGCTTGCTCATCAATGTGATGCGCGGCGGTCCTGGACTGGGAACAATTCAGCCGAGTCAGTCTGACTATTTCCAGATGACCAAAGGCGGCGGTCACGGTGACTATCGTATGATCACGCTCGCTCCGTCGTCTGTTCAGGAAATGGTTGACTTCGTAGGATTGGGATTCGACCTGTCATTCAAATATCTGAATCCGGTTGTCATCCTTGCTGATGGTATTATCGGCCAAATGATGGAGAAGGTGGTTCTTCCTCCTTTCCACAAACGTCGTACAGAAGAGGAAATCGCAGCACAATGTCCTTGGGCTGCTACTGGCAAACCTGCTACTCGCAAACGCAACGTCATCACATCTCTGGAACTGGATCCGGCTGTGATGGAAGACCGTAACAACAAGTTCCAGGCCAAATATAAAAAGATTGAAGAGAACGAGGTACGTTATGAAGAATTCGAATGTGAAGATGCTGAATATCTGCTCATCGCCTTTGGATCAGCTGCTCGTATCTGCCAAAAGACAGTAGAGATGGCTCGTGAAAACGGAATCAAACTCGGTTTACTTCGTCCGATTACATTGTGGCCTTTCCCGACGGATATCGTCGCTTCCTATGCCAAGAAGGTAAAGGGAATGCTCTCAGTAGAACTGAACGCTGGACAGATGGTTGAAGATGTCCGCCTTGCAGTGAATGGTAAAATCAAGGTTGAACATTTCGGTCGTCTTGGCGGAATCGTGTTCACTCCTGACGAAGTATTGGATGCTCTTAAAACGAAACTGATGTGAGAATGCGTGGAAGTGCTTTGGACGAACTGATGACAGTGCTATTTCTTATTCTCGCGATAGCAGCTTTCATCTTTTTCTTCTACAACAAAGTCGTTTTTTTCTGGCTTGCGGGAATTGCTATCGTCATAAGACTCGTTCAATATGCACTAAGACACTTCAATTAAAATATTATGGAACTGAATGAAATAATAAAACCGGAAAATCTGGTCTACAGTAAACCCAGATTGATGAATGACAATCCCATGCATTACTGTCCCGGTTGCAGTCACGGCGTGATTCACAAACTGATCGCCGAAGTGGTTGAAGAAATGGGAATGGAAGACAAGACTGTTGGCATTTCACCTGTCGGCTGTGCGGTTTTTGCCTACAATTATATTGATATAGATTGGGTGGAAGCAGCTCACGGACGTGCACCTGCCATTGCCACTGCCATCAAACGCCTCAGTCCTGAAAAGATGGTCTTCACCTATCAGGGCGATGGTGACTTGGCTGCCATTGGTACAGCAGAAACGATTCATGCATCCAACAGAGGTGAAAACATTGTCATCATCTTCGTCAACAATGCCATCTATGGTATGACGGGCGGTCAGATGGCTCCGACTACACTGCTCGGGATGAAGACAGCTACCTGTCCTTACGGCCGTGATGCCAAACTCAACGGTTATCCGCTGAAAATCTGCGATCTGCTGGCTCAGCTCGAAGGCACATGCCTCGTTACGCGTCAGACAGTCGAAACACCTGCTGCTGTTCGTAAAGCAAAGAAGATGCTGCGTCTGGCATTTGAAAACTCTATGGCCGGCAAAGGCACATCAATCGTAGAATTTGTCTCCACCTGCTCATCTGGCTGGAAGACGATTCCTGAGAAAGCTAACAAGTGGATGGAAGAGAACATGGTTCCGTTCTATCCGTTAGGTGATTTGAAAAACATTTAAATCCTGGTAGAAATGAAACACGAAATTATTATAGCCGGTTTCGGCGGACAAGGTGTCCTGTCGATGGGCAAGATTCTCGCCTACTCCGGATTGATGGAGGGCAAAGAGGTTACCTGGATGCCATCTTATGGACCAGAACAGCGTGGCGGTACAGCAAACGTTACGGTCATCCTGAGCGATGAACGCATCAGTTCGCCCGTCCTGAACGAATTTGATATTGCCATCATTCTCAACCAACCATCCATGGACAAGTTTGAGAGCAAGGTAAAACCCGGCGGCATTCTTATTTATGATGGTTACGGAATCCACAAACCAGTATCCCGCAAAGACATCAATGTCTATCGCGTGGACGCTATGGATACAGCCACAGAAATGAAGAACGACAAGGCATTCAATATGCTTATCCTCGGTGGTCTGCTTAAGATCGTTCCAATGGTGAAGATGGAGAATGTGATCAAAGGTCTGAAGAAATCTCTTCCAGAACGCCATCACAATCTGATTCCGATGAATGAGGAGGCTATTCGTAGAGGTATGGATATTATTCATAAACTATAACCCTATATTTAATACCCAATCATGAAAAGAATCATTGTTATCTCCCTTCTCCTCGCAGGAATGTTCACCACTTCCTTCGCAAAAGAGAAAAAGACAGCTGCCGACACTTCGTATGTATTTACGCCCGTCAAGGAGCTGAAGATCACTCCCGTCAAGAATCAGAACAGTACAGGTACATGCTGGTGCTTCTCTACCATCGGATTCCTCGAATCTGAACTTCTCCGTTCCGGTAAAGGTGAATACGATTTGTCTGAAATGTTTATTGTCAATCACTCTTACAAAGACAAGGCAGACAAATATGTCCGCATGCACGGAAAATTGAATTTCGGTGAAGGTGGCTCGTTCGAAGATGTTCTCTACGCTTGGCAAAACTACGGTATCGTTCCAGAATCTGTCATGAACGGACTTCAATATGGAGAGAAACAACATATCCACGGCGAACTGGAAGGTCTTGCTGAATCGTATATCAATACAATCATCAAGAATCCGAACCGCAAGGTTTCTCCTGTTTGGAAGAAAGGCTACGATGCTGTCATCGACACCTATCTGGGTAAATTGCCGGAGACATTCACATACAATGGTAAGGAATATACTCCTAAAAGCTTTGCCGATGAATTGGGTTTGAATATGGACGACTACGTTTCGCTTACTTCTTACACGCATCATCCTTTCTATACCAAGTTTGCAATCGAGGTTGAAGACAATTGGCGTTGGGCCGATTCTTACAACATTCCGATCGACGAACTGATGGAGGTTTTCGATAATGCCATCAACACAGGTTATACAGTTGCCTGGGGTTCCGACGTCAGCGAAAAAGGTTTCACCCGCAATGGCGTGGCTGTTGTTCCCGACATGAAAGCTTTAGAGAGCCAGTCAGGTTCTGACGAAGCTCATTGGCTGGGTCTTCCGCAATCTGAAAAGGATAACGAGTTGAGCAAATACATCGCTAAGCCGAACAAGGAGCTTGAGATTACTCAAGAGATGCGTCAGGAAGCTTTCGACAACTATCAGACAACCGACGATCACGGTATGCAGATCTACGGCATTGCTAAAGATCAGACCGGAAAGAAGTATTATATGGTTAAGAATTCGTGGGGCACAACTTCCAAATACAAAGGAATATGGTATGCAAGCGAAGCATTCGTTAAGTATAAGACGATGAACATCGTTGTCAACAAGAATGCGATCCCTGCTGCTATCCGCACGAAACTCGGAATCTAAGATTTACATCATTAACGAAAGGACGATCCCCAAAAGATCGTCCTTTTTTTTGAGAAATGCTCTCCCTCCTATAAAAAACCATGGCCAATCATTGAACATAGCTTTAGCCAACTGGTTTGACCAGTAGTCACATTGTGAGTTATCGCTCTCTGGTAAAAATATATTATAATCTTTACAGCATGACTATCCGAGTCTCAAGATCATACCGATGATTTCACGAGGTAACATTCGGGACCTAAGATGATGCCGCTTAATTTAGCGAGGCAACATTTGAGGCTCGAGAAGATTACAATCTTTTAATAATATGGCACCAATTAAAAATAAGTCATTGAAACAGATGAGTCGAGATTTATGAAAATGACATGATTCGTTTTATCGGACAGCGATATAAAAAAGCCGAGGTGAAACACCTCGGCTTTTTCTATTATAAAAGAAAATAATCACTTATTTCTTCATTGCCTCTTCAACGTTTACAGCTACTGCTACGGTGCAACCAACCATTGGGTTGTTACCCATTCCGAGGAAGCCCATCATCTCAACGTGTGCGGGAACGGAAGAAGAACCGGCGAACTGTGCGTCACTGTGCATACGTCCCATAGTATCGGTCATACCGTAAGAAGCAGGACCTGCAGCCATGTTATCAGGATGCAATGTACGGCCCGTACCGCCACCGGAAGCTACAGAGAAGTATGGCTTGCCAGCCAATACGCGTTCCTTCTTATAGGTTCCTGCAACTGGATGCTGGAAACGTGTTGGATTGGTTGAGTTACCCGTGATAGATACGTCAACGCCTTCCTTCCACATGATAGCAACACCTTCGCGAACATCGTCAGCTCCGTAGCATTTTACTTTTGAACGGAGACCTTCAGAATACTTGTATTCCTTAACAACATCAACCTTTCCTGAATAGTAATCAAACTGTGTCTGAACATAGGTAAAACCATTGATACGGGAAATGATCATAGCAGCGTCTTTTCCCAGACCGTTCAGGATGACACGCAGCGGATTCTTACGAACCTTGTTAGCCATCTCAGCAATCTTGATAGCACCTTCAGCAGCAGCGAAAGACTCGTGACCTGCAAGAAAGCAGAAACACTGTGTCTCTTCACTCAGCAGACGTGCAGCCAAGTTACCATGACCGATACCTACCTTACGATCGTCAGCAACAGAACCGGCGATGCAGAATGCTTGCAGACCGATACCGATAGCTTCGGCAGCATCTACAGCCTTTGTGCAACCCTTCTTGATAGCGATAGCAGCACCGACTACATAAGCCCAAGCTGCATTTTCAAAACAAATGGATTGCGTCTCCTTACATGTCTTGTAAGGGTCGATACCTTTTGCATCGCAAATAGCCTTTGCATCTTCGATGCCATTGATACCATATTCTTTTAAAACCTCGTTGATATGATCAATACGACGTTCATAACCTTCAAATAAAGCCATTGTATGTTTACTTTTTAAAATTCTTATTTACCAGGAATAAAGATACCAGAAAGTTGAAAACCACCACGCCACCACAACAGACGATGAAAAATGCCAGCCAAGGTTTCGTCGGAGATATGATGAGATATGCTACGACTGACGCTATGGCAACGACAATGATCAGTGCGATAAGGACGCGGATGAAGGTTTTCTTATTCATTACGAGGATCAATGTATTTCACGGCTTCTTTGAAACGACCGTAAGAACCTTTTGCTTTTGCGAGAGCTTCGTTTGCATCGATGCCCTTCTTTACCATTTCCATGAATTTGCCCATGTGGACGAACTCGTAACCGATAACCAGGTCATCAGCATCGAGGGCCAAACGAGTTACATAACCTTCGGCCATCTCGAGGTAACGAGTACCTTTGGCTTTGGTTCCGAACATTGTACCAACCTGGCTGCGCAGTCCCTTGCCAAGATCTTCGAGTGAAGCACCTACTGCAAGACCGCCTTCAGAGAAAGCTGACTGTGTACGACCATAAGCAATCTGCAGGAACAACTCGCGCATAGCCGTATTGATAGCATCGCAAACGAGGTCTGTGTTGAGAGCTTCCAGCAATGTCTTGCCAGGAAGAATTTCAGAAGCCATCGCAGCTGAATGAGTCATACCTGAGCAGCCGATCGTTTCTACGAGGCACTCTTCGATGATTCCATCCTTAACATTCAACGAGAGCTTGCAAGCACCCTGCTGAGGAGCACACCAACCAATACCGTGTGAAAAACCGGAGATGTCGGTAATCTGTTTGGATCTGACCCATTTTCCCTCTTCAGGAATTGGAGCACAGCCATGGTTGGCTCCTTTTTTAACAACACACATGTGTTGAACTTCTTGTGAATAAATCATAATCGCTAAATTATTTATGTATGTATGATTATAAAACAAATTCCTTTGTATAAGAATGAATGTGTTTTTTTTATCGCCACAAAGTTAATATTTTAATCTGATGCGCAAGAAAAAAAGCACAGCCATCGTTCATTTCAAACGCTTCGAGAGTTCTTCCTGGAGCTTCGGACCACGTAGGTCCTTTCCAACGATTGTTCCTTGTGCATCGATCAGCACAGAATGAGGAATGCTGTTGACGCCATATATGGCAGCGGCTTTATTCTTCCAGCCTTGCAAATCGCTGAGCTGTGGCCAGGTCATGCCCATTGTCTTCAATGCATTGGTCCAGTCTGCTGATTTTTCATCCAACGAAACGCCAACGACTTCAAAGCCTTTGCTCTTATATTGCTTGTAGGCAGCTACAATGTTGGGCATCTCGGCACGACAAGGCGGACACCAGCTTGCCCAAAAATCCAACAAAACAAGCTTGCCCTGTCCGGCATATTCTGAAAGCTTGTGCATCTTACCTTGTGTATCAGCCATTTCAAAATCAGTAAATTTCTTGCCAACAGCTACCTTCTTAAGGATATTGAGATGTTCCGCCATCTCCTGTACGACAACGATGTTACGGAACTCCGGCGTCGCATTTTCAAGAATGGCGTTCTGCTCCTCTTCGCTCAAGGAATAACGCATCTGGTAGAAAATAAAAGCGGACGAGAGTTTGTTGGGATTGGCAGCCAGATACGCTTTCTCCTGAACGGTAGTCAGACTATCCATCTCGTTGTATTTCTGTTCGAGCAGCGCTGTGCTATCCGAATGAGCATCAGAGAACGACTTGAAGTCACT
>CAZIVE010000029.1:0-2057 GCA_964542435.1 uncultured Parabacteroides sp. | reverse complement strand
CGAATCCTCGTTGGCCGGATAATTATACAAATAAACGTACTTGCCGTTCATGTCGGGATTATCGACAGTACCATCAATCTTGTAACCTGAATTACCGGCACAGGAAGCCAATAGCAATGCTGCTGCAGAATAGAATAGGATTTTTTTCATAAGGATTATTCTTCGAATTAATATTGTGCGAAGTTATGGCTTTCTGTCTTACAAGCTTTCCGCATTTTGCTTAAAAAGATTTAAGATGATATTTATTGTAAGCTGCTCGGCTTTATCTTTTCTCATTTGCTAAAAAAATGCGATATTTGCAGCGTTTCTGTCACGAGTATATCAAACATTCAACTAATAAATAAGAAAATGATTAAAAGTGCATTACAAATTGAAAGAGCAGCCTACAAGCCAAAGGTTCCGGCTGCACTGAAAGGATCTGTCAAAGCTGTTGACGGAGAGTACACACAGTCTGCCGCTGATCAGGACGAGATCAAGGTACTGTTCCCCAACACGTACGGAATGCCCATCGTTACCTTTGAAAAGAGCAACGACATAAAGAAGCTTCCCGCTATCAATGTGGGTGTTATCCTTTCCGGTGGTCAGGCTCCTGGTGGACACAACGTCATCGCCGGTCTGTTTGACGGAATCAAAGCGCACAATGCTGCCTCTCGCCTCTTTGGATTCATCCTCGGCCCAGGCGGTCTGATTGATCATAAATACATGGAACTGACGGCTGACATCATCGATGAATACCGCAACACAGGTGGTTTTGATATGATCGGATCCGGTCGTACGAAACTCGAAACGAAGGAACAGTTCGACAAAGGTCTGGAAATTCTGAAGCAGCTCGGCATCACGGCTCTGGTAATCATCGGTGGTGACGACTCCAATACAAACGCTTGCGTACTGGCTGAATATTACAAATCCATCAACGCAGGTATCCAGGTAATCGGTTGTCCGAAGACCATCGACGGCGACTTGAAAAACGCACAGATTGAAGCTTCTTTCGGATTCGACACCGCTACGAAAGTTTATTCTGAGGTTATCGGCAACATCCAGAGAGACTGTAACTCAGCTCAGAAATACTGGCACTTCATCAAACTGATGGGCCGTTCGGCTTCTCACATCGCTCTTGAATGCGCTTTGCAGACACAGCCTAACATCTGCTTGATCTCCGAGGAAATTGAGGAGAAGGAACAGACGCTTGACGACATCGTTACCTATATCGCAACCATCGTTGCGAAACGTGCAGCTGAAGGTCACAACTTCGGTACCGTTTTGATTCCTGAAGGACTGATCGAGTTCATCCCAGCTATGAAACGCCTGATTGCCGAACTCAATGATTTCCTCGCAAAGAACGAAGCTGAGTTCAAGATGATCAAGAAGAGCGAGCAGCGCACCTATATCATTACGAAACTGACAAAGGCTAACTCTGAGCTTTACGCTTCACTGCCCGAAGGCGTTGCACGCCAGCTCACGCTTGACCGCGATCCTCACGGAAATGTTCAGGTTTCTCTTATCGAGACTGAAAAACTTCTCTCTGAAATGGTTGGCACGAAGCTGGCTGCTTGGAAAGAGGAAGGCAAATATGTTGGTAAATTCGCAACACAGCACCACTTCTTCGGATATGAAGGACGTTGCGCAGCTCCGTCAAACTTCGATGCTGACTACTGCTATTCTCTCGGTTATGCTGCTTCTTGCCTGATCGCATCCGGAAAGACAGGTTATATGTCATCGATCCGCAATACGACAGCTGCTGCTGACAAATGGATCGCCGGCGGAATTCCTATCACCATGATGTTCAACATGGAGAAACGTAACGGCAAGATGAAACCCGTTATTCAGAAGGCTTTGGTCGAACTGAATGGCGCACCTTTCAAACAGTTCGCTGCTCACCGCGACGAATGGGCAATGAACACTTGCTACGTTTATCCGGGCCCAATCCAGTACTTCGGACCGAGCGACGTTTGCGACGCTCCTACAAAGACGCTGCTTCTTGAACAGGGAAAGAAGATCGACTAAACATCTTACAACCTAAGCATATTGAAAAGGCGGGACTACAAATCCCGCCTTTC
>CAZIVE010000028.1:10063-29137 GCA_964542435.1 uncultured Parabacteroides sp. | reverse complement strand
AAGACTGAAATGAATCTCCGCCGCAATCAGATTCGAGGAAGCATCGTGGGTGGTGCTGTTGGAGATGCCTTGGGCTATGCCATTGAGTTCTCTTCCTATGCGAGTATTCAGCATGCGTATGGTGAAAAGGGAATTACCCGCTATGAGCTGAATGAAAAGGGCGAAGCTGAAATCTCGGACGATACGCAGATGACGCTGTTCACAGCCAATGGTCTGATGCTTGGAATAACTCGGGGCCGCATGGAAGGTATTATGGGAGGATTAAGTTTCTATGTAAAACTCGCCTATTTGGAATGGTATGATACACAGACTGAAAATAAACATACGGACGCTTTTAAAGGTTGCTGGCTCTCCCACATTCCGGAACTATATTCCCAACGCGCTCCCGGGACGACTTGTCTGTCTGCTTTGAGCAGCATTAAACAGGGTCAAATCCCGAACAACCATAGCAAAGGCTGCGGTGGTGTCATGCGCGTGGCTCCGGTTGGATTGTTCTGCGCCGGAAACCAAGTTCCCTTGAGCGAGGCAATCAAACTGGGAGGTGATGTGGCAGCGCTGACCCATCTTCATCCTTTGGGTTATCTTCCGGCTGCTGTTACGACCGGAATCATATACCAACTTGTCGGACGCGAGCACACGGATGGGCAGGATTTGGAAACGATTTTGGAAGATGTGATGTCAAAGCTGTATGAAGTGTATCCGGATGTGCATCCGTACATAGACGAGTTAAAATCATTGATCGAACGTGCGGTTGCTCTTTCCCATGATGAAGGAAGCGACGTAGAGCATATTTCCAAATTAGGCGAAGGCTGGGTTGGAGACGAAGCTCTGGCCATCGCCATCTACTGCACGCTGAAACACTTCGGCGATTTTGAGCAGGCCATCATTGCGGCAGTCAACCATTCGGGTGATTCCGATTCTACAGGTTCCATTTGTGGGAATATAATAGGCGTCCTGGTTGGATTCGATGCCATCCCGGACTATTATAAAGAACATCTTGAATTGCGTCCCGTTATGGAAGCCATCGCGGACGACTTGAGTTCGGGTTGCTGCATCAGTGAGTCTGTCAAACGAGATACACCGGAAAAGAGACAATGGTTCTCGCGCTATTGTGAAGCAGAACCAAGCGGATTATAAAGCTTATCAACTAACAAAAAAAGCTCCCGATCTCTCGGAAGCTTTTTTTATATCTAACGGATAGAAGCATCAGTTCAAATCCAGTTCCACTACATAATCCACATCAGTCGGGACTTCACTCAAGTGAAGAACAACGCCCTGTTTGTCCTGCGTGAAGGCAACAGCGGATTTGTCTTTGAAGAGAATGGCTTTCTTTACCTTCTGTGCAGTGATCGGAAGATAAAGGCCTTTATCCTTCAGGTTGTAGATATGGACGAAGAGACGTTTGTCCTTTTGTGTCGTTACGCCCCAGTCATGAGGTGAGACGATGCCGCCTCGTGTACCGTAGATCGTTTCACCATAGACCTTCATGAATTTGCCGATGGCCTGCAGACGTTCCAATGCAAGAGCCGGAATCTCGCCGTTCGGTTCCGGTCCGATGTTGAGCAGCAGATTGGCATTCATGCCGGCAGCTTTTACAAGATAACGGATCAGATCGTCGGAAGACTTGTAATTTTTATCGGTGATATTGTATCCCCAAGAATCGTTCATCGTCTGGCAAGTCTCCAACGGCAGCTTCGTGTTGACGCTAGTTCCCTTGGAATAACCCACCTCATTTTCGCCCGGCAGATCCCGTTCGAAGATCTGGATATCCTCACCGTCGAAGGTGTTGACATGGTGGTTGTCGCCAATCAGACAAGCCGGCTGCAGTTTATGAATGAGCTGATACTGCTCGGAGAGCTGCCAGTCGAAGTTCTGCTCCTTCTTGTCCCACCATCCGTCAAACCAGATGGCGCCTACTTTACCGTAATTCGTGAGCAGTTCGGTGAGCTCGTCAGCCATGAACTTCTTGTAGCTTTCCCAATTCTGCTGATCCGTAGGACGGCCCAGTTCGAGACCCGTTCTTCCCAACGGGTAATCGAGACGATGCCAATCGAGATGAGAATAGTAGAAATGAATATTGACGCCCTGTTTGTGGCATTCGTCCGACAGCTCTTTCAAGACATCCCGATGGAACGGCGTGGCATCAACGATATTGTAATCGCTAGTCTTTGTCGCGAACATCGAGAAACCATCATGATGGCGCGAGGTGATCGTGATATACTTGGCGCCGGCATCCTTGAATGCCTTTACCCATTCGGCAGCATTAAACTTCGAAGGATAAAATCCGGCAGCGATCTTTGGATATTCCAGATAGTTAATGCTGCGGTTGTTCATTACCCATTCGCCGCTTCCCAGCATGCTGTAAATGCCCCAATGAAGGAAGATTCCGAACTTATTGTCCTGGAATTCCTGGCGGGCTTTCAAATTCTCTTGCGCAGGCACATAATTCTGCGACATTGCCGTGGTTAAAGCTCCAGCGGCAAGCATTAGACTTAGTATTAACTTCTTCATTTGTTTGGATGGATGTTTTATTCGCTGCTAAGTTATAAAAGAAATAAGAGAATGGAGGCAGGAAGAAAAACAATTCTTACATTTGCTAATGACATTCTATCACTACTTAAATACAATCTCAAAATGAAAAAGGTCTCATTCTTCACTTTGGCTTTGCTCTCCTTGTTGGCATTCATGCCTGCAAAAGCCCAGATCGCTCCCACAGCCATCGACGTAGCCCCGTTGCTCGTCGGTGAATCCGTACCCGACGGACAACTTACCACCGTTACAGGAGAAAAGGTTTCCGTCCATTCCATGTTGTCAACCGCTCCTTGCATCATCGTCTTTTATCGTGGCAAATGGTGCCATAACTGTATCGACAACTTCAAGGCTGAATATGCACCACATCTCCAAGAGATCGCTGATCTCGGCTATCATCTGATTGCCATCAGTCCCGACTCTCCTACCAATCTTGACACATTGGCCATCAAATCCGGAATCGACAGACGCTTCTTCTTCCAGGATGAGAACTGCGCCTTTACGCAAGCCATGGGTCTGGCATGGAAACAGAACGACCGGATGAGCAAATATCTTCTGGAGTCATCCGGCGGAACCAACACGAGCAACAGTCTTCCTGTCACCTCCGTGTTCGTAGTCAACAAAGATTTCGAGATTCTCTTCGAGAGCGTTGCTCCCAACGCCATTCCCGCAGCCAAGCGCATGAAATGGTCGCTGCTCGGACCGGTTCTGAAAGCTTTGGAATAACGATGAGATGATATAAAAACAGAAAAGGCAGGAATGAAACCTGCCTTTTTATTTCGGTTACTTGCAGATCACCTTATGAACTTCTGTCCCGCAACGAACCACATAAATGCCCTGCGACGGAAGTTCAACATAGGCATTGCCTGCAAAGCCATTGGCGATGACGTGGCCGGAAATGTCGCAAACCGTGTAATCGCTGACTTTAGAAAGACGGAGCGTAAGCAGACGACCGGAAACAAAGAGATGATCCGAAGAAAGGATCGGTTCGTTGGCCGTCGTGTTTTTGGTCATGTCAAAGGTGATGACACTATTATTCTCCGCAATATGGGTGATGTTTTTATCCAATGCCTTTTTGGTCCACAACATATTGTTGGGAATGCTGGTATCCGTAAAGCTCGTATTGTTGTTCGTTCCGGGATAAACATCCGCAGCTCCGTAGGAATACCACGTAATGTCATTGTCGGCATTCATCATCTCTATATAAAGATGAGAAGCATTGTTGTTAAGCGTATTGGCGGACCACTTGTAACGGTTGTAGTCCACATGCGTAATCAGCAAACCGTGGCCTTTGAGATAGGCATCCCAACCTGTCTGCTGCCGATTCTCCATGAGGAAATATTCATCTTCGTCATCGGACGACAGACGATATACTTTGTTTGAAGAGCTCAACTCAGGCAGTTTGACGCCGACCGTCGATTCGGAAAGCTCTTCGGGCGTACACCAACCCAGACTGTAACGTTCGAATGCCGTATAATTAGAAGGCGTACGACTCTTGTTCAGATAGGTACCGAGCGAAAGGATCGACCAGTAGTTCCAGGAATCGTCTTTGAATTGATCGTTTGTATTGTAAAGATCAGGCAATCCAAGTTGATGGCTGAATTCGTGGCAGAACGCGCCCACGCCGTCCATCTGCACCACAGTAGTATCGCTTCCATAATATTCTCCCGAACAGGAATAACCGTTCACATGCTTGCCATCGAATTGCATATCCTTGTGCAAATAACTAAGTTTGTAGGAATGAGCCCAGATGCAATTTTCATCCGCGCCATTCGACTCGTCATAACCGGCAAAGAAGATGTACACATAATCCACATCGCCGTCGCCGTTGCTGTCATATTTGGAAAAGTCCACGCCCAAAGAATCATGGGCAATCTGACAAGCTTCAGTGACCATATCGTATGGATTCTCATCGCTACCCGAACTGTTGTTCTTACCGTAATAGGCAATCTCATGAGAAACGGCTATCGGACCATATACATCGAAGGTCGGTGTGAAGACGCCGCTGCTCTGCTTTACGAAATAATCACGGACGCTGCCCGTGGCACCTGAATAATGGAAACCTTCGGCATTCATGTGATCTTTCCAGATCTGCAGGGAATCCTGAGCGCCCCAAGCCCGATCGGCAAAGGAAACGAGCAGCACTAGTCCGCGCGGAGAACCTGTTGTAGGAAAACCATTGTTGACCACGGAACAGTACGAACGAAGAGACGACTGCTTGCGGGCATCGGCATAATCGGAAGAGAAATCTCTTTTGATCAAGGTCTGGAGGAAAGCCGTCTCGTCAGAAGTGCGCTCCGCTTCGTTATGGGCAGCGAAACTTGAGACGGTTCCGTCATCCAGAAGATAACGCTGGAACCCTTTGCTGTCGGTTCCGAGCCTGTATCCGTCGGAGGTGAAACGAGCATGGTAATACTCATCACCTTTTATAATATAAGAAAGATCCTTTCCATCTGGTTGTGTCAAATGGAGGAATGAAGGAATGGCTCTTTTGGCGTTTGCCGATAAGCCTATCACGATTGCAGCACTTAAGGCACAAAGGAATGGAACGGATCTCATTTATTCTATATTAAAATCAATTAAGCTTTGTGATAACGTTTCTCAAGTTTATCAAGCATGTCGCGCGTCATGGTATCCAGATCATATTCCGGTTTCCAACCCCACTCTTCGCGAGCACACGTATCATCGAGAGAATTGGGCCATGAATCAGCAATGGCCTGACGAAGCGGATCAACATCATATTCCATCTCAAAATCAGGAACGTACTTCTTGATGGCATGATAGATGATCTCCGGATCAAAACTCATGGATGCAATATTGAACGAATTACGATGGACGAACTTGGAAGCATCCACTTCCATGATCTCGATAGCTGCACGAAGTGCATCCGGCATATACATCATATCCATGTACGTACCTGCCTTGATCGGACATTGGAACTTCTTTCCTTGAGCAGCACTATAATAGATGTCAACTGCATAGTCGGTCGTTCCGCCTCCTGGAGGTGTAACATAAGAGATCAACCCCGGGAAACGTACGGAACGTGTATCCACTCCAAAACGGATAAAATAATAGTCGCTGAGCAACTCACCCGAAACCTTCGTCACACCATACATGGTACGCGGATTACGGATCGTGTCCTGTGGCGTCTTATCTTTTGGCGTATTGTTACCGAACACACCGATGGAACTTGGAGTAAAAACAGCACAGTTCATCAGACGAGCCACTTCAAGCACGTTGAAGAGACCGCCGATACCAATCTTCCAGGCAAGCTGAGGACGAGCCTCTGCAACGGCACTGAGCAATGCAGCGAGGTTGTAGATCGTATCTACTTGGTATTTGGAAACCGTCTCAGCAATCTGCTGCTCGTTCGTGATATCTACCATGGCGCACGGACCCGTTTCTAAAAGCTCGCCCTTAGGCTCTGCTCCAGGAATATAACCTGCTACGATGTTACCACTATAGATACTTCTGAGCTTCATTGTCAGCTCCGACCCTATCTGACCGGTCGAACCGATTATCAAAACATTTTTCATCTTCAAAAAGTAATTTAAGTTTTTTCCGCTTCAAAGGTAACCACATTTAAAATTATCCAAATCATTTTCTTCCCGTTTTTCTTACCTTTTTCAAAAAATAATAAGAACTTTGTCAAAAAATAATGGGACGAGGAGGAATCCAACTCTAAAATATAGTAAACTTAAAAACAAAATGCTATGTACGGAAAACTAAAAGATTTTTTAGCAAACGAATTGGCAGACATCAAAGCTGCCGGACTTTACAAAGAAGAAAGACTCATCACAACTCCGCAGAAAGCTGATATCAAAGTCAACGGCAACGTTGATGTACTCAACTTCTGTGCGAATAATTATCTCGGACTCTCCGATGATCCTCGCCTCATTAAAGCTGCAAAAGCTGCAATGGACGAACGTGGATTCGGTATGTCGTCCGTTCGTTTCATCTGCGGTACACAGGACAAACATAAAGAGCTGGAAGCTGCCGTTGCAGATTTCTTCCACACGGAAGATGCCATTCTCTACGGTTCCTGCTTCGATGCCAACGGTGGATTGTTTGAACCGCTGCTGGGTGAAAACGATGCTATCATCTCGGATGCATTGAACCATGCTTCCATCATCGACGGCGTCCGCCTCTGCAAAGCAAAACGTTATCGCTATGCCAATGCAGACATGGCCGATCTGGAGCGTTGTCTGAAAGAGGCACAAGCTCAGCGTTTCCGTATCATCGCTACCGACGGCGTCTTCTCTATGGACGGCAATGTAGCTCCGATGGACAAGATCTGTGACTTGGCTGAGAAATACGATGCTTTGGTTATGGTTGACGAATCTCACTCTGCAGGTGTTGTCGGCCCGACAGGTCACGGCATTGCCGAACAGTTCAACTGCTACGGACGTATCGACATCTTCACCGGCACACTCGGCAAATCATTTGGTGGTGCTATGGGCGGATTCACAACCGGCCGCAAGGAGATCATAGACCTGCTGCGTCAACGTTCTCGTCCTTATCTGTTCTCCAACTCTGTCGCTCCGGCCATCGTAGGTGCCAGCCTCGAGATGTTCCGTATGCTGAAGGAAAGCAATGCGCTCCACACAAAACTGCTGAACAATGTCAATTACTTCCGCGATAAGATGATTGCTGCCGGCTTCGATATCAAACCGACACAGTCTGCTATCTGCGCAGTGATGCTCTACGATGCAAAACTGTCACAGGACTTCGCTGCTGCCATGCAGAAAGAGGGAATTTACGTAACGGGATTCTATTATCCGGTTGTACCGAAAGATCAGGCTCGTATCCGCGTTCAGCTCTCTGCCGGTCATGAGACAGCACATCTCGATAAGGCTATCGCAGCATTCATCAAGGTGGGCAAACAGCTCGGCGTCATCAAATAAACAGTATAATAAATGTATCACCAACAGTCGGTCGCCGGCAATTAATCTTTGATCTTGCCCCGATCGACTGTTCTTTTTTACCCTAAGTCTAACATGATTCTCTCCAACTATCACAGCCATTGTACCTTTTGCGACGGACGAAGCTATCCGGAAAACTATGTCGTCTTCGCCTTGGCCAACCGTTTCCGTGCCTATGGGTTTTCGTCACACGCTCCGCTTCCTTTCGAAACCAACTGGAACATGTCTTCGACCGATATGCCTGAATATCTTGCAGAGATCAATCGTCTGAAAAAGAAATATGCGGATCGGATCGAGATCTACACGGCGCTTGAAATAGACTATTTAGACTGGAGTTACAATGCTTCTATCCCCTATTTCAAGAATCTTCCCTTGGATTACAGAATCGGTTCCATTCATTTCCTTCCCATTGCCGATCCGCTCTGCGAAAAGAACATGGCAGCCATCGACGGTCCTTTCGAGGATTATGACTTTGCCGTAAAGCACTATTTTCACAACGAAATTCAGCTCTACGTACGGCGCTATTTCGATTCCCTTTCCCACATGATTGACGATGGAGGCTTCGATATTGTAGGTCATATTGACAAGATTTACATGCATGGCCAGCATTTCGCCGATTTCTCTGTCTCGGCGCCTTGGTATGTGAAGCTGCTCAGCGATTGTTTGGAGAAGGTGGCTCAAAAAGGGTTGATGCTGGAGATCAACACCAAGAACTGGACAAAGAAACAGGAGCTTTTTCCACATCAAAGTTTCCTCCCGCTCATCAACGAACTGAAGATTCCCGTAATGGTCAACTCAGATTCTCACTATCCGGATCTCATCAACGACGGTCGCCCCGAAGCTTTTGAACTGCTCAAGAAAGCCGGCTTCCGCTCCACCCGAGAACTCATCCATGGCCAATGGATCGATTGGGATTTCTGATTGACAGAAATGTTTAGTTGGCCATTCGATAAGCCAAAACTCTTTCTGAAGTAGTTGGGAAGAACGCACAGTCAAACCGTATAACATTCCTTTTCTCCTGCCACCATTTTCTTCCGAAGGGTGGCAAAAACAGCAATTTGTGGGGAGTTTTAATACCGAATAGAATAAAAAACAAAATGCTAAATACCGTTTTACCAGTACTTAGCATTTCTTTCGTTGTTCTACCAGGACTCGAACCTGGAATTTCAGGACCAGAATCTGACGTGTTACCATTACACCATAGAACAATGTCCTTCGCATTACAGGGGTTTTGTTTCCTGATTGCGGGTGCAAATGTAAGTACTTTTTTAGAACGTACAAATTTTTCTGCATTTTTTTTCATCTGATAAACAAAAACGAATGGTTCTTGTTTTGATTTAAGAACATAAAAGAGGTTCAAAAGAAATATTAGCGTTATCTTTGCGAACTTTAAAGAATTAAAGCAGTTTAAATGGATCAGACAAAAACGTTATTGAAAACGATCATCAACGGGCTTCAAGAAAAAAAAGGCCGTAATATCACCACGGTTGACATGACAAAAATACAAGGAGCTATCTGTGACTACATGGTCATCTGCGAAGGCAACTCTCCTACTCAAGTGTCATCATTATCCGATTCAGTTTGGGACTTTGTCGTAAGAGACGCCAAAGAAAAGCCTCTCTCCATTGATGGCAATCAGAGTGCCGTTTGGATTGGCATGGACTACGGCACGATTCTTGTTCATATCTTTATGCCGGAACAGCGCAATTTCTACAACCTCGAACATTTGTGGGCTGATGCGAAGCTGACAAGTATTCCGGATTTGGTTTAATCCTTTCTAACAATTGGTTTTCTTTGAAACGAATTGCAATTTATGGACAATAATAATATGAACGGTAAATCCCCTAAGAACAATAAGCAAAAAGCTTTCCGATTCAATCTATATTGGATGTATGGTCTCATTTTCCTGATGTTGGGGGCATTGTATTTTACAAATGACAATTCATCAAGCACTGAGATTGGCTGGACCCATTTCCAACAGTTAGCCAGAGGGAACGTGTTTGCCAAAATGACCGTTTACAACAAGAAGAACACACTTGAGGCAACAGTCAAAGCAGGAAACTTAGGTAGAGTTTTCAAAGGTGATACCACACGATTGGGGAATAATCCCAAGGCCTTTGTGAAAATTCCATCAGCAGACAAATTTTCCGATTTCTACGATAAAGCGGTTGAAGAGAATCACATTGATACGCAGGTAAGTTACGAAGAGGGCGATGATGCTATCTGGAGTTTCCTTATATCTTTCGGTCCCATCGTCTTGCTGATCGTGGTCTGGATTTTTCTCATGCGAAGAATGTCGGGCGGCGGTGGTGGCGCCGGTGGCGGCGTTTTCAGTGTAGGAAAATCCAAAGCGCAATTATTCGATAAAGACACAGACAAGAAGGTTACCTTTAAAGATGTGGCCGGACTTGCCGAAGCCAAGGAAGAGGTGGAAGAAATTGTCTCTTTCTTGAAAGATCCTGGCAAATACACTGAATTAGGTGGTAAGATTCCGAAAGGCGCATTGCTCGTAGGTCCTCCAGGAACAGGTAAAACGTTGCTTGCTAAGGCTGTCGCAGGAGAAGCCAATGTCCCGTTCTTCTCACTGTCTGGTTCAGACTTCGTGGAAATGTTTGTCGGTGTGGGTGCTTCACGTGTAAGAGATCTGTTCCGTCAAGCCAAGGAGAAAGCGCCTTGCATCGTATTTATAGATGAGATCGATGCAGTCGGTCGTGCTCGTGGACGAAATGCGAACATGAACAGCAACGATGAACGCGAGAACACATTGAACCAGTTGCTCACAGAAATGGACGGTTTCGATTCGAACAGCGGCGTCATCATCCTTGCAGCAACCAACAGAGCAGATATTTTGGATAAAGCGTTGCTTCGTGCAGGTCGATTCGATCGTCAGATCCATGTCGAACTTCCCGATCTTGCAGAGCGCAAAGAAATATTCCTCGTTCATCTTCGTCCCATTAAGATTGACGAAAGTGTCGATCCGGAATTCATGGCTCGCCAGACGCCAGGTTTCTCGGGTGCGGACATTGCCAATGTCTGCAATGAAGCTGCACTAATTGCAGCTCGTGGAAAGAAGAAATTCGTTCAAAAAGATGACTTTATGAATGCAGTGGATCGTATCGTTGGCGGTTTGGAAAAACGTACCAAGATAACGACAGCGGAAGAACGCCGGAGTATTGCAATCCATGAAGCAGGACATGCCACATTGAGCTGGTTCCTCGAACATGCCAATCCTTTGGTTAAGGTGACCATCGTTCCCCGAGGAAAAGCTTTAGGTGCAGCATGGTATCTCCCTGAAGAAAGGCAAATTACAACTCGCGAAGAGCTTCTTGATGAACTGTGCGCCACATTAGGCGGTAGAGCAGCTGAAGAGCTTTTCATCGGAAAGATATCAACAGGTGCTTCCAACGATCTGGAGAAGATAACCAAGCAAGCTTACGCGATGGTCGTCTATTTTGGAATGAGCGAGAAGCTGCCGAATCTCAACTATTACGATTCAACCGGTCAGGATTGGGGATTTACAAAGCCATACAGTGAAGAGACATCCCAAATGATCGACTCAGAAGTTCGCAGAATCATCGACGAACAATATGAACGTGCCAAGAGAATTCTTCGCGAACATCAAGATGGTCACCATCAATTGGCTCAAGTCTTGCTTGACAGAGAGGTTATTTATCCGGAAGATGTGGAGCACATTTTCGGCAAACGTCCTTGGGTTTCTCGTTCGGAAGAGATTCTCAATTTGAATGCAGCCAAGGCTGCAAGAAATCAGGATGGTGCTACCGTAATCAAAGAGGCGCCAACGATTTCTGCACCCAAAGATGAAAAGGATCAGTCCGAAGAGAATTCAAATACAGAAAACCAAGATGAGGATCCATTGTCCGTAAAAGACACGAACGAAGAACCTCAAAGCAACACGAACACAACAGACAGTAAATGAAAGACATCATCACAAGGACATTGACAGGGATAGTCTTCGTAGCCGTTGTGCTCGGAGCAATCTGTCTCTATCGACTGCCCTTCCTCATCGTCTTTTCCCTTATCACAGGCTTTACTTTGTGGGAATTCTACGGCTTGACGGGGCATTATGAAAATGCCCGCATCAAGAGACTGGTCAATACCGTTGGTGGCATTTATCTCTTCATATCTTCCTATGCGTATGCTAACGAAGTAGCCTCCGCGATGATTTATCTTCCGTATCTTCTCTTTATTATAGGAGTTTTCGTTGCGGAGCTTTACGACAAGAATTCCAATCCGCTCAACAATTGGGCCTTCACATTCTTCGGGCAGGTTTATGTGGCAGGAAGTTTCTCTCTGCTCAATTTCATAACAGCTATTCCAGGAACGCCGGGACAAATCGTTCACACGCCCATTTACGCTGTTGCCGTCTTCGTTCTTATCTGGCTTAACGACACAGGAGCTTATCTTGTTGGCTCCAGCTTCGGGCGGCATCGTCTCTTTGAACGTATCTCGCCAAAGAAATCGTGGGAAGGTTTTTTTGGAGGATTTATCATCGCATTGATCGCCTCGCAAGTCTTCGCCTATTTTGTTCCAGGTGCAAGCAGAATCGAATGGATCGGACTTTCCGCTACAGTCGTTATTTTCGGGACATGGGGCGATTTGACAGAATCACTTATCAAACGTACGCTTGGATTGAAAGATTCAGGCAAAATTCTTCCCGGACATGGCGGAATGCTCGATCGCTTTGACAGCGTCATGATGGCTATTCCCGCCACTTACATTTTCATCGAGCTCTTTATTCAAAATTAAAAGTAAGAATGATCATACGGGACGTTGCTTTTGAAAGAGCATCGCCGTATTTTACCAGAGTTGCATCGCTCAAATCCGTACGATCCTTTTCCAACAGATCTTTCAATCCAAAGCAGAACTTCAGTTCCGGACAGAGTTTGAAGTAAGGAAGATAAAAATCACATCCGAAACCAAACTCAACGCCGAAATCCGAATTCTTCAACAGCAAGGGATTGCCTTTCTTCCGGCCGATATCAAAAGAATAATAGGCACCTGTAATGACATAAGGACGGTAATTATTGAGTCGAACGGCCGCCATCTTCACATCCAACGGGAAATTAAGATAGCTGGAACGGATATTAGTCGTGAAGGTTTCTCCCGTTGTCTTCTCCTTGAAGGTAAATTGCCGATCTCCAAAATGGATGGTCGGAGAAAAACGAAGGTTCATATAAGGATTCATGAACATATCGCCAATCACACCGACACTAAAGCCGGGTGAATAAGAAGGAATCTCGGCAAACCAGGTTTCTCCATCGGCTGTAGTCTTTCCCGTATTGGTCAATATAAGATCTTCGGTATGAAGCCCCACATGAAAACCCAAATGGAAAAGTTTCATGTCAGCATAAGGCTGATTCTTCACAGCCTCTTTCTGAGCACAAACCTCTCCCACACCAAAAAGAGAAATGAACAATATCAAAAACAAATGCTTCAAATCAATCTGAATTTTGGAATATAAACGTCGGATCGCCCAAGATATTGCAACATTGCTGAGAATTGGAGAAAAATAAAAGCGGAAAAGTTTTTTTAGAACAAACGAATGGCTTATTTTTGCATCAACTAAAGTTGAACAATTAAAAGTATTAAGACAATGGCTTACGTAATTGGCGATGATTGTATTGCTTGCGGTACTTGTATCGACGAATGTCCGGTAGGTGCTATTTCAGAAGGTGATAAATATCATATTGATCCTGATATGTGCACAGAATGTGGAACATGCGCTGACGCTTGTCCTGTAGAAGCTATACATCCTGCTCAGTAAGAGCAAGTATGTTTGGATTCCAAACGAACTTAAATTTATGATAGACCGCTTTCCAAAAGAAAGCGGTCTTTTTTATATCTACTGCTCTTCCACTTTAGCCAATCCTCCTTCGGAAGTCTCTTTGTAAAGACTGGGAAGATCATTGCCGGTCTGACGCATGACTTCTACAACCTGATCGAAGCTTACCCGATGCTTTCCATCCGAGAAATTCGAATAGGTGTTTGCATCCAAAGCACGAGCGGCGGCAAAAGCATTGCGCTCAATACATGGGATCTGAACGAGTCCGCAAACCGGATCGCAGGTAAGTCCCAAATGATGTTCCAATCCCATCTCTGCCGCATATTCTATTTGGGCAGGCGTGCCACCGAAAAGCTGGCTGGATGCTGCGGCGGCCATTGCACAGGCAACGCCCACTTCACCTTGGCAACCTACCTCTGCGCCCGAAACGGAAGCATTGGTACGAACCACATCTCCAAAAAGTCCGGCTGTTGCCAAAGCTCTAAGAATACGAGAATCACGGAATTCACGAGTTTCTTTCAAATGATACAATACAGCGGGCATGACACCACAGGATCCGCAGGTCGGTGCTGTAACAATTTTACCGCCACACGCATTCTCTTCCGCTACGGCAAGCGCATAAGAAAAGACCATTCCTCGATTCTTGATGCTCGAACCATAACCTTTGGCACGAATCAAATAGTCGGAAGCTTTGCGGCGCAGACCTAAACCGCCCGGCAAGATTCCTTCGGCTTCAAGGCCTCGGCGTACGGCGTCCTGCATCACATCCCAGACTTCTGCCAAATAATCATAGATCTCTTTTCCTTCGTTTTCTTCCACATATTCCCAATAAGAATGACCCGTCTTCTCGCACCATTGCTGGATCTCGCGGATCGTGCCCATCTCATAGATTTTACGTGTGGTGAGTTCATTAAACTCTTCATTAGCCAATGTGCCGCCACCGATACTGAAGACGGTCCAACGTCCTATTTCTCTTTTCTCTTTGTCGAAAGCAAGAAAGAGCATTCCGTTAGTATGGAAAGAAAGTATCTCATCCGGTTTCCAATTGATAGTTGTCGGAGCCACAGGTTGAAGCACTTCAAGGATAGCTTGATCCGTCATGTGTCCTCTGCCGGTTGCCGCAAGACTACCATAAAGTGTCACCTCATAACGAGACGCTTCGGGATGCTTGGCAAGAAACATACGAGCTGCGCGCATCGGTCCCATCGTGTGACTGCTTGAAGGTCCGTGGCCGATGCGATAAATTTGTTTGATTGATTCCATTGTTCTAAACCTTCAAGAATATCTTTTGACGATAGAGGAAATAGAGGAACAACCAGCACAGTGCAATGTATCCGATAGCTAAAACCATCGGAGCCAAAGTTGCCGGCGAAAGATTAGCCAATCCGTCGAAAATCTCATGGGTTGAATATTGGAAGTCGATAAACCTCTGGGCCAGATAGATGGTGATGGAATTCATACCAATCACACGGAAGAAGAGTGTCCAACGATGGTAATTCTTTACATCTACTATATAGTAGAAAATCGCAAAGAGCATCATGGAAATACCGCCGACCGTGCAGACGAACGAACTAGACCAGATATTCTTATTGAAAGGAAAGACCTGATTCCAAAGGATTCCGAGAAGGATGAAGGCTGCACCGCAGATCAGCATGTAAATGACTTTGAGGCAACCGGTAAGTTTCTCCCGCTGCAGACGAACGAATTCACCGGTGAACATACCCAGCAAAGCCGTGCCAATGGCAGGAATCGTACCGAGCAATCCTTCGGGATCGTGAATTTCTTTATACAGATGTCCAGGCATGCAGACACGATCGACATAACCGACCAGACAACCCTGCATGGAGAAGCGGTCCGCACCGTTTGCATCAGGCGCAGGAACGAAGTTTAGCAACAGCCAATAGCCGATGAGCAACGCTGCTGTGATCCAAACTCTTGTGATGGTTTTCGTATTGACGAAGATCAAAGCGCCGAACATCCAAGCAAGACCGATACGTCCGAGGACGCTGCCATAGCGAGCTGTCGCAAAATCCCACGTACTGAATAAACCGTTATAAATGATACCGAGGACGACGAGCGTCAGTCCACGACGGATCAATTTCTTATAGATAGCGGCCGATGACATTCCCTTGGCGCGCTGTTTGGCGAGAGAATAAGGAAATGAAATACCCGCAATGAAAAGGAACGTCGGAAAGATCATGTCTTCCATAGCCAATCCGTTCCACTCCACATGTTCCATCTGTCCTGCAATAGCTTGAAAGAAAGGAAGTGGAATCAAGGTAGCCAGAGCGACGAAGAAGGCGTTTCCTCCCATGATAAAAAACATATCAAAGCCTCGAAAGGTGTCCAACGATTGAAGTCGTTGAAATGTCTGTGTTTGTTTTTCCATTTTAGAACATTCTGTTAAAAATTTGACGTATTTTTAAATATTTACAAAGATAGTCATTATTCTTAATCTTGTACAACGTGGATTCAATTTTCATATTGAATAAATTAAGAAAAGAAGAAGCGCTTGCGAAACTGAAAAACATCAAACATCAATGACCTCTTTTTCCTTCACAATATGAAACACGAATCGGATCATTGTATGAAAATGTTTCAACCATGGTTAAAACATTTTTCAACCGTGGTTAAAATATTTTTTCACTATTGATTCAAAAAGTTTTAACCATGGTTGAATATTTTTCTTTCAATAGATGAATCAAATTGTCTCCCTATGAAGCACTAAGCGCACAAGGAATCTGTCAGAAATTCAATGGAATCGCTTGTATGTTTCATAGATTATCTACCTTTGCAGTAAAATTGAATAAAGAAGTTTTGTAATCCCCTTCGGAGGGTATTCAAAGGATAATTGAATGCTGGATAAGATGACTGGATTGAACCCATCATCTTATCCGGTTTTTTTATGTACGGTAAAGAATGAGAAGAAAATTGATAGACTTTGAGAATGGAAAAGTCTCGGTCCTTTTTCGTCGAATATTGCTTCCAACACTATTAGGGACGGTTTCTCTGAGTGCTGTGACAGCCATGGACGGCATTTTTGTCGGTCACGGTGTTGGTGCAGATGGCGTAGCTGCCGTCAATATTGTTGTGCCGATGTACCAAATCATGTCAGGCATCGGACTCATGATTGGCGCAGGATGTTCGGTCGTTTCGTCCATTCATCTGTCACAGCAGAAGCTGAAGGTGGCGTGTGTCAATATTACTCAAGCGATTGTTGCCTCTTCCCTATTGATGTTTATTTTCTGCATGGTTGTTCTGCTCTTTCCGACAGCGACGGCAAGAATTTTAGGCTCATCCGAGACTTTGATGCCGCAAGTGCTTTCCTATTTGAAATGGATTATGCCGAGCTTCCTGTTCCAGATGTGGTGCATCATCGGATTATTCATTATCCGATTGGATGGTTCTCCTCGTTTTGCCATGTGGTGTGATATTATTCCGGCCGTACTGAATACCGTTCTCGATTGGTTGTTTATCTTTCCCTTGGGCATGGGCGTAAAAGGTGCTGCCATTGCGACCAGCATCAGTCTGATCACGGGCGGAATAATGGCCTTCGCCTATTTGTTGTTCTACGCCAAAACATTAAAACTGGTTGCACTCAAGATCAGTTTGAGAAACATGCTTTTTATGATACATGACATTTGCCGCCAATGTAAAATAGGTTCCTCTTCCATGTTTGGAGAATTAACGTTGGCTGTTTTGATTTACATGGGCAATCTCATGTTCATGCATTATCTGGGCGATTCAGGCGTGGGCGCATTTGGGATCGTCTGCTATTACATACCGTTCTTCTTTATGATTGGCAATGCTATAGCACAATCGGCGCAACCTATCATCAGTTATAATTATGGAGTAAAACGCTGGGGAAACATCATCCAGGCTCGTCGTTTGCTGTTTGGTACATCCATTGGCATCGGAATTGCAGTAACCATCCTGTTCATGTTCTTTCCGCATGCGTTGGTGTGGCTGTTTGTAGATACACAAAGCGAAGCGGGACAAATTGCAATCCACGGATTTCCTTACTTTGCGACAGGTGTATCGTTTTTTGTATTGAATGTGGCCATCATCGGTTACTATCAAAGTATTGAGAAGATCAGGAAAGCAACGCTGTTTGTCTTCCTCAGAGGATTTCTGCTCTTGCTGCCCGCATTTATCTTTCTTCCCCAATGGATCGGCATTGACGGATTGTGGCTTGCCATGCCTGTCACTGAAATAGCAACACTCTTGGTAATCTGCTTCATGTGGAAGATGAAATAAGGCTTGCTTTATCCTATTTTATACCTTAATAGAAGGAGCGAATCCGGGAGAAATTGATTTTTGGCATAATTATTGTACCTTTGCACGAAATATTAAGTAGCACGTTACAATTGGTGAGAAAAACAATCATATCCATACTTTTGCTGTTGGCACTTTTCTGTGCGTCGGCTCTTCATGCGCAGAATGTGACGCGGCTGAGCAATGACGCAACAGTCAGTGTGTTGACATGTGCTCCTTATGAAGAAGAGGTCTTCACCGTTTACGGCCACGCAGCCATGCGCGTAAAAGACAAGGCGAACAATATTGACTTCGTTTTCAACTACGGCATCTTCAGTTTTGACAAGCCCAACTTCATCTATCGTTTTGCAAAGGGCGAGACGGACTACGAATTGGGCGTGGAAGATTACCGCGACTACATCATCGAATATGAAATGAGAGGCAGCGATGTCACCGAACAGGAGCTGAATCTCACACAACCGGAGAAACAGCACATCTGGGAGCTCTTGGTCGAGAACTATAAGCCGGAGAATCGCACCTATCGATATAACTTCTTCTTCGACAACTGCGCGACTCGTCTCGCGACATTGGTTGAAAAGAGCGTACAAGGTCGGATTCATTACCTCACGCCAGACAAGACGGTCACTTTCAGAGACATGATCAACTATTGCACAAGGAATCATCCATGGCTTACCTTCGGATGCGACTTGGCACTAGGCAGTCCTACCGATCGTGAAGCCAACGCTCATCAGCAGATGTTTCTGCCCAATAATCTCCGCGACGGATTAGCCAATGCCTCGATCATTACGCCGGACGGAAACGTAAAGAAGCTGGTGAAAGCCGTGAGTCTGATCAAAGCCGGGCCATCGGAACCGGTTCAGAAAACCTTCTTCACGCCTCTCAACTGCGCACTGATCCTGCTATTGCTTGTAATAGCAGCTACGGCCCATGAGTTTTACTGGAAGAAATATTTTGTCTGGATGGATGCACTGCTGTTTACGGCCGTAGGCATCGGCGGTATCGTCATTACATTCCTCACCTTTTTCTCCGTTCATCCTTGTACGTGTCCGAACTGGAATCTGGTATATTTCCATCCGTTACATCTTGTTGCAGCCGTTTTGTTTTTCGTAAAAAAGCTCAATAAGGCGGCCATTTGGTATCATTTTATTAACTTTGCGGCATTAACGCTGATGCTGATCGGGTGGTATTTCATTCCACAGCATTTCAACATGGCGCTGATCCCGCTTGTAGCAATCCTTTGGCTCCGCTCAGGATGCTACGTTTACAGGAAAAGATGGAAAAAAGAATGAGAAAATTCATATCGTCCCTACTTGCCATCCTTGTTGTCACCAACATTGAGGCACAGCAGCAGATACCTAAGCTCGTGGTGTGCATCACCGTCGATCAGCTTCGGGGTGACTATATTGAATACTTCTATAATACATTCGGAGAACGCGGATTCAAACGAATCCTGAACGAAGGGCTCGTTTACAAGAACATCCGTTTCGAATTCTCCAACATCAATGAGGCCAGTGCTTTCGCTACCATCTTCACCGGTAGCAATCC
>CAZIVE010000028.1:0-9963 GCA_964542435.1 uncultured Parabacteroides sp. | reverse complement strand
AAATGGGCCACGACTACCTTTTATAAAGATGTACCTTGGTATGTGGATCATTATAATAATGGTAACGATGCGCTTCCTACGCGTGTCGGCAAAATGACATGGACGCCTCTGCTCTCCAACTACAAGGCATTCCCTTACACCGTTGAGCAGACCACGTTCCGCTATACATTCGCCGATAAGGCCAAAGACTGCTATCCACGACTGAAGACTTCACCGTTCATCAACGACGAAGTGAACAAGCTGGCACTCAATTTCCTGGAATATGCAGCCTTCGGAAGCCGTTCCTGCCCTGACATGCTGGCACTCACCTACTATGCGGGCAACTATTCGGCTACAGGAAACCAGGAATATTCGAAAGAGATTCAAGACACCTATTATAAACTGGACAAGAATCTGGAGAACCTGTTCGATGCCATCGACAAAAAGGTCGGACTGAAAAACACGCTCATCGTCTTCACCGGAACAGGTTATTACAACAGTGAAGAGACGATTCCCGCTTCGATGAACATCATCAACGGAGAGTTTCATCCCAAACGCTGCGTCGCGCTGCTCAACATGTATCTCATGGCCATCTACGGTCAGAAGAGCAATTGGGTAACGGGTTACTATGACAATCAGATCTATCTCAACCGCAAAGCCATCGACGACGCCAAACTCAGCATCGACGAAGTGGAGAACAAAGCTGCTTCCTTCTTACGCGAGTTCAGCGGCATCCAACTGGTCACAACCAATCACGAACTGCTGACCAGTGAATGGAACGAGACGACAGCCGGTTTGAGCAAAGGCACACACCATCTTCGCCGTGGTAATCTGATCATCGACCTCCTGCCGGGATGGACGATCAACTATGACAACAACCAGCAGGTTCGCACCGTACGTAACAATGCCGTTCTCACTCCGCTCGTCTTCATGGGCAACGGACTGAAGCCTCGCCATATTTATCGAGAAGTAAAGGCAACGGAGATTGCTCCTACTATTGCTCACGTACTGAGAATAAGACCGCCCAATGCTTCCGACAGCACTCCGCTGGAAGAGTTTTACGGCATGGAAGTCTCACCTTCCAAATAAGAGACGCCTTTTTATCAATAACATAGAATATTAACAACGGACAAACCGTATAAAAAAAGAACCGGTTTGTCGCATATCACAAACAAAGAATATGGGATTTAATGAGTTTATGACGAAGGTCTTCGGTAACAAATCACAGCGAGACCTGAAAGAAATAACACCGTGGGTGGATAAGATCAAAGCAGTTTATCCATCTATTGAGAAACTAAGCAACGACGAACTGCGTGAGCACAGTGCTGCCATGCGCAAGCGTATTGGCGACTATGTAGCTGAAGACCGTGCCAAAGTGAACGAGATCAAGAGCCACATCGAAGAGAAGGAACTGGAAGAGAGAGAGGCTTTATGGACAGATGTCGATAAACGCGAGAAAGAGATCACAGACAAACTGGAGATTGTCCTCGACCAGGAGCTTCCCGAAGCTTTCGCCATTATGAAGGACACCGCTCGCCGCTTTAAGGAGAATGAAGAGATTGAAGTTACAGCAACCGATTTCGACCGCGAACTAGCTACACAGCACGACTTCGTACGAATCGAAGGTGACAAGGCTATCTACCAGAATCATTGGGTTGCAGGCGGTACGGAAATCACGTGGGATATGGTTCATTACGACGTACAGCTCTTTGGTGGCGTCGTTCTGCACAAAGGAAAGATCGCGGAAATGGCAACCGGTGAAGGTAAAACCCTCGTTGCAACGCTTCCCGTATTCCTGAATGCCTTGACAGGCAATGGCGTCCACATGGTCACCGTCAACGACTACCTGAGTAAACGTGACTCCGAATGGATGGGACCGCTTTACATGTTCCACGGACTTTCTGTAGATTGCATCGACAAGCATCAGCCCAACTCAGAGGAACGCCGCAAGGCTTACAACGCCGACATCACTTTCGGTACAAACAACGAGTTCGGTTTCGACTACCTGCGTGATAACATGGCCATCAATCCGAGCGACCTGGTTCAACGCAAACATAACTACGCCATCGTCGATGAGGTCGACTCTGTCTTGATTGATGATGCCCGTACTCCGTTGATCATCTCCGGTCCTATTCCTCGTGGTGACGATCAGTTGTTCGAACAGTTCCGTCCGAATGTAGAGGTCGTGTACAACGCTCAGAAAGAGCTCTGCTCTAAATTGCTTATCGAAGCCAAGAAAAAGATGGCCAGCGACGATCAGAAGGTTGTGGACGAAGGTGCCTACACCCTTTACAGCGCATTCAAAGGCTATCCGAAATACAAACCATTGATCAAATTCCTCAGCGAACAGGGGATCAAAGCTCAGATGCTGAAGGCAGAAGAGTATTTCCTTTCAGAGAACATGCGCCACATGCATGAAGCAACGGATATGCTCTACTTCTCCATCGACGAAAAGAACAACAGCATCGAACTTACCGATAAAGGTATCGACCTTCTGACAGGTAAGACCGACGATCCGAAGTTCTTCGTATTGCCCGATATCACCGCTGAACTTTCTCAGCTCGATAATCTGAAGATCAGTGACGAAGAGAAACAGGCAAAGAAGGATGAAATGCTGGCCAACTACGCGGTCAAGAGCGATCGTGTACACACCATCATCCAGTTGCTGAAGGCTTATACCCTGTTCGAGAAAGACGATCAGTATGTCGTTATCGACAACAAGGTTCTGATCGTGGACGAACAGACCGGACGTATCATGGACGGTCGTCGTTATTCCGACGGTCTGCACCAGGCCATCGAAGCCAAGGAACGTGTGAAGGTGGAAGCTGCCACACAGACCTTTGCGACCATCACCCTGCAGAACTACTTCCGTATGTATCACAAGCTGGCCGGTATGACTGGTACGGCAGAGACAGAAGCCGGTGAGTTCTGGGATATCTACAAACTGGATGTCGTCGTGATCCCGACCAACAAGCCGATTGCTCGTCTCGATATGAACGATCGTATCTATAAGACGAAACGTGAGAAATACAATGCCGTCATCGAAGAGATCAACAGACTGGTAGAAGCTGGACGTCCGGTATTGGTCGGAACTACCTCCGTCGAGATATCCGAGTTGCTCGACCGTATGTTGTCCATCCGCAAAATTCCGCATAATGTGTTGAACGCAAAGCAGCATCAGAAAGAGGCTGCCATCGTTGCACAGGCCGGACAGAGCAGTATCGTGACCATCGCTACCAACATGGCCGGTCGTGGTACCGATATCAAGCTTTCACCCGAGGTTCGTAAAGCCGGTGGTTTGGCCATCGTCGGAACGGAGCGTCATGAGAGCCGTCGTGTCGATCGTCAGTTGCGTGGTCGTGCCGGTCGTCAGGGCGATCCGGGATCATCTGTATTCTTCGTTTCTCTGGAAGATAACCTGATGCGTCTGTTCGCATCCGACAAGATTGCCGGACTGATGGACAAGTTAGGCTTCAAAGAGGGTGAAGTTCTTGAACACAGCATGCTGAGCAAATCTGTAGAACGTGCACAGAAGAAGGTCGAAGAGAACAACTTCGGTATCCGTAAACGTTTGCTGGAATATGATGATGTCATGAATTCGCAACGTAATGTGGTCTATACACGTCGTCGTCACGCCTTGATGGGAGAACGTATCGGCATGGATGTGCTCAACACGATCTTCGATACGTCAGTAACTATTGTAGAGAATCACGTGGCTGACAATAATTACGAAGGATTCAAGATGGATCTCTTCAAGACCTTTGCCATGGAGAGTCCGATCTCTGATGATGAATTCAAGGAGATGGACAAAGACCAGATGGTTGACAAACTCTTCAGCGAAGCATTGAAGCTCTTCAAACGTCGTATGGAACACCTCGTTCAGGTAGCCGATCCGGTTATCCAGCAGGTTTTCGAAACACAGGGACAGCAATATGAGAATATCCTCATTCCGATCACCGACGGACAGAAAGTCTATAACATCTCCTGCAACTTGAAAGAGGCTGCAGAAACTCATTCCAAGGTCATCGAAAAGCAGTTCCAGAAGGCTATCATCCTTCACACGATCGACGAGGAATGGAAGGAACATCTCCGTGGAATGGATGATCTGCGTCAGTCTGTTCAGAATGCCAGCTACGAGAACAAGGATCCGTTGTTGATCTACAAACTCGAGTCATACAACCTGTTCAAGACGATGATCGATACGATGAACCGCAAGTCTGCCTCTATCCTGATGCGTGGACAAATCCCGGTACGTCAGGAACCGACAGAAGAGGAAAAGAAGCAGATGGCCCAGCGTCAAGCTGAACAGGAAGCGGCTCTCCGCAGAATGGCAGAGCAGTCACGCCAGCATCTCAACCTGCAGCACGGCGAACCCGAACAGCATGAAGACATGAGCCGCTATCAGGCTCAGAAGAATCCGGTGGACGGCATCGAAACGACGGAACCGCAGCAGTCTCATCCGGCTCCTGTACGCGCCGAGAAACGTGTAGGCCGCAATGATCCCTGCCCATGCGGAAGTGGCAAGAAGTATAAGAACTGTCACGGTAAAGGATTGTAAACAAAAGATATCAGCAGCAGCGGTCCACAGCTGACAAACTGTCAGACCGCTGCTTGAGCTGACATCATAAAAATAAAACAGATGGAAAGAACACCTTATAACACGGAAGGAAAGCGTTTGATCATGCCCGAGTATGGCCGCAATGTCCAGAATATGATAGATTATTGCGTCAATATCCAGGATAGTGAGGAACGCAGGCGCTGTGCCGACACGATTATCCAGATCATGGGTAACATGTTTCCACATCTGCGCGACGTGAACGACTTCAAACATATCCTCTGGGATCATCTGGCTATTATGTCCGACTTCAAACTCGACATTGACTATCCGTATGAAATCGTCAAGAAGGAGAATCTCTATGTGCATCCTCCACGCATTCCTTATAATACGGGCAGAATCCACTATCGCCATTATGGCAAGACGTTGGAGGCGATGATCAAGAAGGCGGCCGAATATCCCGATGGCGACGAAAAGAACCTGCTGATCAGAATGGTTGCCAACCAGATGAAGAAGTCCTATCTCACATGGAACAAGGAATCGGTTGACGATGAAAAGATCCTGAAAGATCTTTCGGAACTCTCGGATGGCAAGATCTCACTGCAACCCGGCGACATTCGTCTGGCAGACGCTCGTGAGCTTATGCCTAAACCTGCTGGCAACAGCAACAATAGCAATAACAAGAAAAACTATTCTCGTAAAGGAAGATGAGTTCGTTCATAATCGAAGGCGGACGTCGCCTGCGTGGCGAGATTATTCCGCAAGGAGCAAAAAATGAAGCACTGGAGGTGATCTGCGCAACGCTGCTCACTCCAGGTCAGGTGACGATTCACAACGTGCCCAATATCCTTGATGTCAATAACCTTATCGGTCTGCTTCGTGATTTGAACGTGAAAGTCTCTAATCCCGATCCGGGAACATATACCTTCCAGGCCGATAGCATCAACGTGGATGCACTCACCTCCGAAGAATTCATACGCAAGAGCGGAGCTTTGAGAGGTTCGGTGATGACAGTGGGTCCGTTGCTGGCACGCTTTGGCAAAGCGGTGGTCTCGAAACCCGGTGGAGACAAGATCGGACGCCGTCGTCTCGATACGCACTTCATGGGATTCTCCAAACTGGGTGCCGACGTGGATTACGACAGCATGCGTCAGGTTTACAAAATTGATGCATCGCACTTGAAGGGCGCCTATATGCTGCTCGACGAGGCATCCATTACGGGTACGGCCAATATCCTGATGGCTGCAGTCATGGCTGAAGGCACAACGACAATCTACAATGCAGCCTGCGAACCTTACATTCAGCAGCTCTCGGAGATGCTCAACCGAATGGGCGCTCACATCAGCGGCATCGGATCGAACCTTCTCACCATCGAAGGGGTCAAGGAACTGCACGGCACGGAACATACCATCCTGCCTGATATGATCGAAGTGGGCAGTTTCATCGGTATGGCTGCCATGACCGGTTCCGACATCACCATCAAACAGACGAGATACGACAAGCTCGGCATCATCCCCGATTCATTCCGCCGTCTCGGCATTATTGTCGAACAGCAGGGTGACGATATTCATATTCCATCGCAAAACTCTTATCAGATCGATACCTTCATGGATGGTTCCATCATGACCATCTCGGATGCTCCATGGCCCGGACTTACGCCCGACCTGCTCAGCGTCTTTCTTGTGGTGGCTACACAGGCCGAAGGCAGCGTACTGATTCACCAGAAGATGTTCGAAAGCCGACTCTTCTTTGTGGATAAACTGATCGACATGGGCGCCCAGATCATCCTCTGCGATCCGCACCGTGCCACAGTCATCGGACTCGGCCGCCGGTTCCATCTCCGTGCTTCACGAATGGCATCACCCGATATCCGCGCAGGTATCGCACTGCTCATCGCCGCACTCAGTGCCGAAGGCAGCAGCCGTATCGACAACATCGACCAGATCGACCGTGGTTATGAATCCATCGACAAACGTCTGAACAGTCTGGGTGCTCATATCACCCGCATTCCGTCCTGAAGATGATTAAAGAGGAAGACTTACACAAGATAGGCAGTTTCGCCAAGCCTCACGGCGTGAAAGGTGAACTGTCGCTCCTTACAGATTATGATTTGTCGGAGCTGGGTGACGAATCGTTCCTCTTCTGCTGCCTGGACGGCATCTACGTTCCCTTCTTCATGGAGGATTTCCGCTATAAGAGTGATTCCATGGCTCTGGTGAAACTGGAGAAGATCGACACGGAAAAAGCGGCCGCACGTTTCTCCGGATTGGATGTCTTCGTGGACCAGGAACCGGAGAATACAGAGGAAGAAGAATTAGACTGGAGGGATTTCATCGGTTATAAAATGATAGATAAAAAGCATGGTGAACTCGGACCGATCACGGATGTGGACGACTCTACGCTCAATGTGCTGCTTCAGATCGACCGTAACGGAGAAGAGCTGCTGATTCCGGCAGCCGATGAATTCTTCGATAAGGTGGACACAGATAATAAATGTATATACACGCACCTTCCCGACGGACTGGTGTGAAAATGAAAAACAGCAAAGACTGCCGGCTATACCGGATGATATAACAGAGAATGAAAAGAAATTTGGCGATATTGGGTTCTACCGGTTCCATCGGATGCCAAGCACTTGACATCGTGGATGCTCATCCTGACCAGTTTGAGGTGTACGCCATCACGGGTAATAACAACATCGACCTGCTTATCCGGCAGGCTCGCAAATATCTGCCCGAAGTGGTCGTCACAGCCAACGAGCAGAAATACCCCGAACTGAAAGAGGCGCTCGAGGATCTTCCCATCAAAGTATGGGGCGGCTCGGAAGCTATCTGCCAGCTTGTGAAACTTTCGCCCATCGACATGGTACTGACCGCTATGGTAGGTTATGCCGGACTGAAGCCCACAATTTCTGCCATCGAAGCCGGTAAAGCTATTGCACTGGCCAACAAGGAGACGCTGGTTGTTGCCGGCGAACTGATCACCGCTCTGGCCTTACAGCATAAGGTTCCCATTCTGCCTGTCGATTCAGAACATTCGGCCATCTTCCAATGCCTGAACGGTGCAGGAGACAATCCGATTGAAAAGATATTACTCACCGCTTCCGGTGGACCGTTCCGTACCAAGACGCTTGAAGAGCTGACGACTGTCACTCGCGAGCAGGCACTGAAACATCCCAACTGGAATATGGGTGCAAAGGTAACCATCGACTCCGCTTCCATGATGAACAAAGGCTTCGAGATGATTGAGGCCAAATGGCTGTTCGGTGTCAAACCGGAACAAATCCATATTCTCGTCCATCCGCAGTCGGTGATTCATTCCATGGTGCAGTTTCACGACGGTGCAGTCATTGCCCAGCTGGGTATTCCCGACATGCACCTGCCCATCGCTTACGCCCTCTCCTATCCTGAGAGAATGGAAAGCAAGGCGCCGCGACTGGACTTCAACCATTATGCTTCACTCACCTTCGAAGAGCCGGACACGCATCGTTTCCGCAATCTGGCGTTCGCTTTCGAGGCTGTCAAACGCGGCGGCAACTGTCCCTGCGTGATGAATGCAGCCAACGAAGTGGTGGTAGACGCTTTTCTGCACGACCGCATCGGCTTCCTGCAGATGAGCGACGTGATTGAGAAAACAATGGAGAAATGCAATTTTATCAAGAATCCGACGTATGATGATTATGTCGCGACCGATATCGAGGCGCGGCAGATCGCAGCCGGTCTGTTTTAAATATGCCTTTATAACAACTAACAAGCCCAGATGAAGTAAAGGCCCATAAGAATTAAAAACAAATATTACAAATGGAGAGCATTCTGATCAGAGCATTACAGCTTATCTTGAGTTTATCGATATTGGTGATTATCCACGAATTCGGACATTTCATCTTTGCACGTATCTTTAAAGTACGTGTGGAGAAATTCTACCTCTTCTTCGACCCGTGGTTCTCACTGTTCAAGTTCAAACCCAAAAACAGCGACACCGAATATGGCGTCGGTTGGCTTCCGCTCGGTGGTTATTGCAAGATTTCCGGAATGATTGACGAAAGCATGGACAAGGAGCAGATGGCTCAACCGCCCAAGCCTTACGAGTTCCGTTCGAAACCTGCAGGTCAACGACTGCTTATCATGGTAGCCGGCGTGTTCTTCAATTTTCTCCTTGCTCTGTTCATCTATTCGATGATTCTCTTCGTCTGGGGCGACACCTTCCTGCCACTAAAGAACATGAAGATGGGTATGACCTACAGCCAGACATTCAAAAACATCGGGTTCCAAGACGGCGATATTCTCCTCAAAGCCGACACTGTGCAGCTGGAACGCTTCGGCAGCGACTGCTTCCGCAAGGTAGTGGAATCGGACTCTGTGACGGTGCTTCGCAACAATGTCCTCACAAAGATTACCATCCCCGACGATATGATGCAGCGCGTCATGCGTGACAACAAAGGCTTCGCCAGTCCTTACCGCATGCCGATGGTCGTACGTGAAATCCCGGATAAGAAATCACCCGCGGCTCTGGCCGGCCTGCAGCCGCACGACAGCATCGTCTCCATCGACAGCGTTGCCACTCCTACATTCGACGATGTAGTGGATCAGCTCGATCTTCATAAGAATCAGACCATCACCATCGGCTTCTTCCGCAACGGACTGGCACAGTCGCTCACGCTTCATACAGACACGGCTGGAAAGATGGGCGTTGCGGTCATGACTCCCGACGAAATTTATCCGACGGTCACACGCACCTACAATCTTTTCCAATGCATTCCTTCCGGCGTGACGCTAGGCATCAATACACTGAAAGGCTATGTCAGCGACATGAAATATGTCTTCACCAAAGAGGGAGCTTCCAGTCTGGGCGGATTCGGTACCATCGGAAAGCTTTTCCCCTCTGCATGGGATTGGCGTAACTTCTGGGAAACGACAGCGTTCCTATCCATCATTCTTGCCTTCATGAACATTCTCCCGATTCCAGCATTGGACGGCGGCCACGTGATGTTCCTGCTCTATGAAGTCATTGTCCGCAGAAAGCCCAGTGACAAATTCCTCGAACATGCACAGGTAGTCGGCATGGTGATTCTCCTTGCCCTCCTGCTCTATGCCAACGGCAACGACATCATAAGGTATCTGTTCAAATAGCTGCCGAAACATACTATCAAAGGCCGCGTTCCTCAAAATCTTCGAGGTTCGCGGCCTTTTTCAATTATCAGTTGAAGATAGATCGGTTACGGCTGGGCCGTTTCCGTTTCAGAGAGGTCGGTTATAAGCTTCCATGTGTGCCGGATAGTATGCTTTTCGGGTCCGAAATGGTTGCCGCTTAAGCGGAAAGCATTTCTGTCCCAGTCTGAAATGGTCGCCGCTTGGGCGGAAAGCACTTTTGTCCTGGTCCGGAATGGTCGCCGCTTGAGCGGAAAGCACTTTTGTCCCGGTCTGAAATGG
>CAZIVE010000027.1:20069-29292 GCA_964542435.1 uncultured Parabacteroides sp. | reverse complement strand
ATTTTGACAACGGACATCCCGTTGTCAAAATTCCTATTTTCATCTATTGGAATGCCATGATTCGGGAAACACAGGCGATTTTTAAACCCAAGCCCAAAGGAATCACAAACAAAAATTCCCCGCCCTGCAATTCACATTGCGGAACGGGGAAGGACCCTATTGGGGGGATTACTAATAAGTGTGTTTACACAAAATCATTCAGAGAATCGACGATCTGACCGTCGAAGAGGTTGATGACACGATGGGCGAAAGTGGCATCGTGCTTGTTGTGTGTGACCATGACGATGGTGGTGCCTTCGTGATTCAGTTCGGTGAGAAGCTGCATCACCTCTTCGCCGTTCTTGGAGTCGAGATTGCCGGTAGGCTCATCGGCAAGGATCATCTTCGGATTGGAGATAACGGCACGGGCGATGGCTACGCGCTGCTGCTGTCCTCCGCTGAGCTGCTGCGGGAAATGGCTGGCGCGGTGACTGATGTTCATCCGCTTCAGGATCTCACGAACGCGCTCTTTACGCTCGCTGGCCTTGACATTCAGATAGGTCAAAGGAAGCTCCACATTCTCGGCCACGTTCAGTTCGTCAATCAGGTTGAAACTCTGAAAGACGAAGCCGATCTGTCCTTTGCGGATGCGTGTGCGGTCTTTCTCCTTAAGAGAACCTACCTCTACGTCCTGCAACCAATATTTTCCACTTGCCGGATTGTCGAGCAGTCCGAGGATGTTCATCAACGTGGACTTGCCACAGCCTGAAGGTCCCATGACGGCAACGAATTCACCGTCTTTCACTTCCAGCGACACATTGTTCAGTGCGATGGTTTCTACCTGTTCCGTACGGAAGGTCTTACTTAAATTCTCAATCTTGATCATGATGTCTATATTGTTTTATTTTTTCGTTTATAATCTTTAATGGAACCTCTCCGAGGTTCTTGTATTGTTGGGTTTCGCCCCCCAGATAGAAAATGTTCGCAATACGCTCCATTTTCAATCTGGGGCTTCTGTAGATGTAACCGCTTACGCGGTATTCCTATCTTCTAATTTATCTCCTCTCATCTCACTCTCCTTTCAGATATTCTACGGGATTGCTTTCGGAGATCCTGCGGCAGTTGATGTTGACCACCACGAGGATGACGATCAGGATGACGACTCCGCAGGCAATGAAGAGCAACGGATTGAGCGTAATCTTCTCACTGAACTGCTCCAACCATTTACGGGCCACAAGAAAAGAGGCGAATCCTCCGACAAAGAGCGCTGGAATGGCGATCTTCAGAATGTCACGCATGAAGATGTTGAGAATGTCTTTCACATCGGCACCGTTCACCTTGCGAATGGCGATCTCCTTATGACGCCGGCTCACCTCATCGTTGGTATAACCGATCAGACCGATCAGGGCGATGATGAGCGTCACCAATCCGCCGACCATCACGGCATCACGGAAGTTGCGGGAATCGTCGTAGAGAGAGATCATCAGCGACTTGAAACTGGAGAATGTAACGTCCTGATCGGGCGAAATGGATTGTATGACCTTCGACACAGCAATCCTATTCTCCGCTGTGAGATGATGGAAACGAATGAGCAGATAATTCATATTCTCATCCTTCCCGGGGAAAGCGACACTGGGACGACTGTCCAAATTATTCAGCGGACCACGACGAATATCGTTAAAGACGCCACAGATGGTGAATGCCATGGTCGGTGATTTACTATGTTCCGTGACGATGATCTGACGACCTACGACGTTGCCATCCCATTGCGCCACAACTTTCATCTTCTGTACAAAACTACTGTCCACCATCACTTCGTTAATCGTACTGTCGGCGATGGGCATAAAATTGCGTCCTTGAAGAATGCGGATGCCCATGACAGCGAAGTAATCATGTCCTACGCCGTAGAAATCGGAAATATTGAAGAGTTCCTTGGTATCACCAGGCAGATAGACATTATTACCACTCAATCCGCCAAGTGGCAGAAAATCGCTTCCGCAGGCGGCTTTCACCGACGAGAGATTCCTCACTTCATTGATCAGACTAAGTCTTTGAGGTGTTTTCAATCCGCTGAGATCTACCACAGCCAGATCGTTGTATTCATAGCCCGGATTGTCGTTGATCATGAACTTGTATTGCATTGCGATGATGCTAAGCAGCGTCAGCAGGAAACCGGCTGCGGCAAACTGGACGGCAAGCAGGATAAGTTTCCAGTGACGGCGGTTCTCACGATAGCTGCGGAAAGCGCTCGAAACGGGAATATGCGCGTAAAGCCATCCCGGCACAAGACCTGTGATGAACAGGATGACGAGACAGACCGCCACAAGAATCCAGATGCCTTTGCCGAAAAGCAGAATGGGAACCGATGCACCCAGCAGTTTCGTAATTGTACCTTTGCAGAGAAATATCAGAATCGCTGCCAAAGCTATGGAGAGGATCAAATGAACGAAACTTTCGCTGAAAATGATGCTGACGATGTTGCCGTTGCCGGCGCCGTAACACTTATGCACGGCCATCTCCTTTGCACGACCCACAAGACTTCCGATGACGATGAGCAGATAATTCATCACAGCACAGATCAGCAGCACGATGACAAGCAAGGCGAGAATCCAAACCATCTTCTTGACATTCGGATCGTCGGTATGGATTTTGGCTATCTGCGTGAAGGAATATTCCATGGAGACGCCTGCCTGCTTAAGCGCCTTCGTTGGCAGATTATCTTTGATCATCTTTGCAACCGAAGGCATCAAGTCTGCTGTCGTTGCACCTGATTTCAGACGAATGATAGCGGTATAGCTATCATTGCCCACCCAGTTCTCGCGGCCGTCGTAATGAGTCAAAGAAGGAAGTGTACTGAGTGATGCGATAACATCCACATAATGATAAGACGAATTCTCCGGAATTTCCTGATAGACGCCGCCTACAATCAATGTCTTACCGCCCTGCTGAGGAAATGTGAGCGTCATGCCCACAACATTGCCGCCTATGCTCTTTGCCAGCTTGTCGGTAATGAAGCAATAACCCGGACGTGACAGGACATCGTGAGGCTTGCCCACATCAATACGTAGCGGAAGCAGATCAAAGAAACTGCTGTCGGCCAAAGACACGCTTCGCACATCAAACTTCCGGTTATCGTCGGTCTGGAAGGTTGTTTCATTTCCAACGGTCATAAAACGAGTAGCCGCTTCCACCTGAGGTGCATAACGTTCGATACCGTGCGCGACAGCGCCGCTGGTCTGCGGGTATTCTTTCAATTCACCGTTCTGAACAACCTTTTCATTCACGAGATAAGTTCGATCCTTATCCGGGATGAAACTCTCGTAGCTCAGCTCGAAGTAAACCTTTGCGATCAGTACAAAACCCACTGACAGACCTACTCCGAGGCAAAGGATCTTCACCATATTATGCTGTCCGCGACGTCCAAGGTTGCGGATCGCATTCTTCAAATTCGTCAAAATATTCATTTTATCTTTGTCTTTTTACTGTTTAATCACTGTTTAAATACCTTTCCATCGATGCTCCCGAGGCTCATTCCATCCTCCGCGACAACGGAAAGAGATGGTTTTAGGGTCCGAAATGGTCGCCGCTTAAGCGGAAAGCACTTCCGTCTCGGTCCGAAACGATCGCCGCTTGGGCGGAAAGCACTTCTGTCCCGGTCTGAAACGGTCGCCGCTTGAGCGGAAAGCACTTCCGTCCCGGTCTGAAACGGTCGCCGCTTGAGCGGAAAGCACTTCCGTCCGCCAGACCATGGTTTCCGCTTTCCCTCCGACCACATTCGTCCCGGCCCATTCAGGTTTCCGTGACCGTTGAGAGCCTTTCCGTCCCGGCCCACACAGCCCGACAGGATGACGGAAAGCCATTCGGCTCGTTCCTTCAAAGCCCTCTGTGCGTTACGATTCCTATTCTCTCTGTTCATCTTCATCCATCTTTAATTCTTGTTCAGACTGTCCACCGGATTGGCATTGGCTGCATGATAGCTTTGCAGGAAAATAGTTGCAAAAGATATCACAAGGCAGAAAAGTCCGCCTACTATGTAAATCCAAGGCGAGAGTACGATACGGTAACTATAGCCCGAGAGCCAGTTGTTCATGAAATAGTAGATCACCGGCACGGCAATGACGAAGGCGATGAGCACATAACTGAGGAAGGTCAGAACAAGTCTTTTCAAAACCTCCCGGCTGGTGCTGCCGAACACCTTGCGCACGGCAATCTCGCGGCTGCGCTGCTGAATGAAATAGGTACTCATGGCCAGCAGGCCGAGCAATGCGATGATCACAGCAATGAAAGCAAACAGCGAAACGATCTTCGACATGCGTATTTCACTGTCGAACGAGTTCTGAATCTGCTGATCGATGTATGGCGTTTCGTCGGGCATATCTATGGTGAACACCTTTTTATAGGCACTTTTCACATTTTCAAGAGCCTTGACCGGATCGCCAGTCACCTGAATGATATATTGTGTAGGGTAACGAAAGTCTTTATGAATCGTGATGCGAATAGGTCTTTGCACCTCTTCGATCGAACCGATGTGGAAATCATTCACGATACCACGGATCAACGGTTTGCGATCATAAAACTCATAACTTACGGCATCCTCTTTCAGTCCCAGTTCAGCCAATGCCTGTGAGTTGAGATAATCACCGTCCTCATCGGCAATGTGATTGTCACGCTTAAGCGTCAGTCCGAATATCTTCATATAATTTTCATCGCCTTCAAACGATTGGAAACTGATGGTCCTGCCATGAAGTGTCATCGTATTATTGTTACCGAAGTCATACGGTGTGCCGAAGGCTTTGGAAACAATCTTCACACACGGAAGGGCGTGCAGTTCATTCACGAATGCATCTATTTTCTGAAAGTCGTATGAAGGGTTTAAGACGACGAGAATATTATTCTTATTGTAACCCAGCGGAGCATTGATGAGATGGTGTGTCTGAAGAATCATTGTGAGCGCACAAGCAATCATAACAATGGTAATGAGATTTTGGAAGGTGATGATCACTTTGCTGAATACCATCTTCGTGCGTCGGCGGAATGTTCCGCGCACCACTTCAATAGGTTTGGCAGCCGAAACGACCAAAGCAGGAATGATGCCTGCAAGAAAACCGACAACGAGAATGAAAGCGATTGCAGCTGCCACACTCATTGGCGTAATGGCATCATCCATCAATAGCTTCGTCGAAAGCAGTTGTCCTGCGTATGGCGCAAAAGAATAGGCAAAGGCAAATCCGATGACACTCGAAACGAGACAGAGCAATGTACTCTCAGCAATAAGCTGAACCATGATATCCGTACGCGAACTGCCCAGCAGACGACGCGTAGCCATCTCCTTTGCTCGGAATCCGGCTTGTGCCACGGTGAGATTGATGTAGTTCAACAGAGCAAAGAGCAGGATCAGCAACCCGACAGCAAAAAGCACATTCACCAGCTTCCGATCTCCAAGTGTATGGGCACCAGACTCTCCGTTAATGTTGGAAAAGTAAAGCTGATTGAACGGTATCAGCTCGACTTTAGCATGCATGTCTGCAAACTGGAACGGCCAGAAGAAAGTTTTCAGGTAAGCTTGCATATCATCCGATTTGGAAGGAAGGTTCGTCCCGGGATGCGTGAGAATATAAATATCTGTTGAGCCACAATTATCCATATGCGTATTCTCTTCAGCCAGGGTCGAACTGAAATACTTCATCACGGCAAAGTTGAGTATCATGTCCGTTTCCCTCTTGTTGGCCGATTGGATGCAGCTGTTTTTCATAGGAGCCATGACAGCACTGACGGTAAGCGATAAAGAATCGTTAAACTGAATGGATTTGCCAATCGGATCCTGATTGCCAAAAAAACGACGGGCACAATCCTCGCTAATCACGATCTTTTCCGGAGCATCAAGCGCCGTCTTCCGATCGCCTCTCAAAAGTTGAAAGTCGAACAGATCATAGAAGGTGGAATCCACCAGAAACAAATTGGTCATGATCCGATCGCCTGCAGCATTTTTGATCGTAATGTTACGGATATTGGCCACAGCGCAAGTCTCCTCAATCTCCGGATAACGGCTTTTCAGCTTCGACTGAATGCCCCAATGAGCGCCGGTAGCCACTCCTCCATTTGCGGAAATGGCGAAGGCATAGATGCGATCGGCTTTGGTATGCATCTTATCTATGTTCCATTCCTGATAGGTATAGACGCCGATCAAAATGACAAACATCAGACTGACCGACAGTCCAAACACATCGATAAGGGTATATGCCATGTTCCTGCTAAGGAACTTGAAATAGGATTTAAGATGAATAATGTTGCGCATACTTCTTTGTGTTCTGTTATTGCAAAATCAAAACAGCGTTGTCTTTATAGGCTTCGTAACCACTCACGATGACCTTCTCGCCCGGATCGAGGCCTTCCAGCACTTCGTAATACTCAGGATTCTGACGACCGATACGGATATTGCGGCGATACGCCTTTTTGCCGTTCTTATCGAGTACGAAGATCCAGTTACCGCCCGTGACGGAGAAGAAGGTTCCCTTCGGAATCACTACGGCCTGCGACGACTGTCCGAGCTGCAGGTCGATGTAATAGGTCTGACCGCTGCGGATGTTATTGGGACGTGTGCCGGTAAAGACGAAATCCGTACGAAACTTGCCTTCGCGCACTTCGGGATAAACCTTACGTACCTTCAGATTGTAAGTCTTTCCTTCGCGTTCGAAGGTGGCAGCCAAACCTGCATGCACACGATCGATATAATGTTCGTCGATGGAAGCCTCCACCTTGTAATCGCTCAGATCGTTGATCTGTCCGATGTTCTGACCGGAACCTATATTCTGTCCCAGTTCCACATCCAGTAATCCCACTTCTCCGTCGATATCGCTGCATACATTCAGATGCTGTTTGCGCTCGCGGACGAGAAGCACGTTCTGCCGCATGTTATCGAGGTTCTCACGCATCTGAGCCACCTGCGTACTGCGATAAATGCTGTCCTGCGTCAGCCGTTGCGATATGAGACCCTGCTTTTTCTGAGCCAGTTCGAAATCCTCTTTGGCCTGGAGATATTCCTCACGGGAGTTGAGCTGTTCCTTATAAAGCTTCTCCTGCTGGCGATAAGCGCGAGCCTTGCGGGTAACATCCATGTCGAGCTGAAGCTTTTCGCTGCGGTTGTTCAATCGGTCCTGTTCCATGGTGACCTGCGTGTTGCGCAAGAGGTTCTGCTTCTCGGCCAGTTCCGATTCTGCGTTCAAAATCTGGAGATCGAGATTGGAATTGCGGAGACGTATGATCACGTCGCCTTTCTTCACATGTGCGCCCTCTTCGACTACCTTTTCCATGACGATGCCGCCCTCTTCAGGACTGATCTGCACGATGCTGATCGGAGCCACGCGTCCGTCCATCCGTACGAAATCGTCGAACTGCAGTTTCTTGACGTCCACAACGCTCAATCCCTTACGTTCCACCTTCAGCGTACTGGAGAAGTTTCCCAGTGCCAGCCAGACCAGCGCTGCGACAAAGACGACGCCTCCGATGATGTAGGGAATATATTTGCGGGGAATGCCCTTTTTCTTTTCAAGTTGTATATCCATGATTGTATCCGTTATTGCTTGATCAAACTTTCACCTTTGTAATAATCCACCAGACGATCTTTGAGAACATAGAGCATCCGCTTCTGAAGCAGCGTCACGCGTGACAACAGCAACGTGTTGGCACTGGTATAAAGATCGATGGCGCTCTGCATTCCCTCTTCAAACTTACGGCTCGTGGCGTGGAATGCCAGTGAATCGGCGTCCACCTTATTCTCCATCTGCGTGATTTCCTTGGCATATCCGTTGCAGTCCATGACGGCCTGTTCGATATCGCTTTGCAGTTTACGCATCGTCTCATCCTTCTCGAGCTGCGAGATCAGCATATTGTTACGCGAACGCTTCACCGTGCTGCGCGTCACAAAATCGACGATGGGAATACGAAGTGTGGCGTAGAGAAATTCGCCTCGGTTGTTCTTCATCTGCGAATGGAACGACTGCACCGTCGCATTGTTCGAAAGATTCTCGTAATAGTTGGTGTTGATGCCGGCACTGAACGTAAGCGAAGGCATCAGCTTGCTCTTGTCGATGCTGTACTGCAACCGGCTCTTCTTCACATTGAGGCTGGCTGCCATAGCATCGGGATTATTGTTCGAAGCATATTGGAAAAGATCGTCGCTGTTCTCAACTCTCATGAGCGGAGAGAAATGCTGCATCGTTGTATCGACCGGCAACAGATCTTTGGTCGGGAAGTTCATGGCCGTCTTCAGCTTGAGCAATGCGGCATCGTAGAGATTCTGCTGATGCGTCAGATTGTAGTCATCTTCAGCCTCCTGCGCTTTGATCTGCGCCACATCGGGTTTACCTTTCAGTCCAAGTTCCTCCTGGCGTTCCACCTTATGCAAAGCCATTCGGCTCTCCTTCAATTTATCCTCAGCCAGTTTCACGCAACCCTGCGTATAGACCACATCCACGAAAGCCTGCATCACCTCGATGGCCTTGTCGTCTTTCGCCTTCTGCACATTGTTATACCCCAGCTGACGTCCCACCTTCGCCTGACGCCATTGATTAAAGGTACGTCCGGCATCAAATACCGAGAGTGATGTGTAAAGCTCATAGTAATTATTGAAAGTGGTGACATTGCTGTAGGTATTGGTTTCAGGATTGATTCCACGTCCCCAATTGTACTGTCCGCCCGTCTGTGCATCCAGCGTTGGGAAGAACGAGGCCACAGCCGAGTGGTAATCCGAACGGCTGGAAGCAGCCTCATACTGCTTTTTCATCACGCCCGTGCTGTGTTCCACTGCATACTGCATGCAACGGTCCATGGTCCAAACGTCGGATGATTCCTGCGCCGTACTCATCAGTACCATCAAACTGAATACTCCTATATAAATGTATCTTTTCATCTTTCGATCTCTTACTTCATCTATATAGTTGCAATCCGCGTGCCACAATAGTCATAGATCTATTTTCCAACAGTTTGGAGAAATGGGAAGAAACGCAGAGTGTCAAATATCTTGACAGAGGTGTATGATTTTTGGACAGGCTATAGATGATATCGTCAAGTCTCCGCCTAGGATGCCAAAATTCATCGAAGATGGTATTTTTTAGAAGCACCATGTTGACACGTAGCGGCAACGTGGTGAGGAATGGAACATAGTGTTGGTATATCCAAATAACATAAAGAGAGCTTCGAAGATGCGACCCATTATCGCATCTAGCGAAGCTCCCTTTTCTATTTT
>CAZIVE010000027.1:17271-19969 GCA_964542435.1 uncultured Parabacteroides sp. | reverse complement strand
GTGCGCTTGCGAATGGAATTATACTGACGACCGAACTCGAAGTTATAACTCAGTTTGAGGACGAGAAGCTGGCCGGTCTCTTTGGCGTAGGTCCAGGAGCTGTGGGGAGCCACTTTGCTGACACGTTCAAGACCGGTCTTATAGTTGTTGGTGAAGGGGAAAAGCATGCCCACGGCCAATTGCAGGTTTTTGTGACTCCAGTTGGCCAACAGTACTGTCTGATTCTCTCCCTTGAAGATGGTCTCGCCCATCAAAGTGTTTCTGTTCTTGCTGAACTGTCCCAGCAAAGCGAAGGACTTGTAAGATGCTGCAAACTGCGCATTGTAATAGAAGTTATTGTAGGTGTGCGTATAGTTGTTGCCATTGCTCCAGTAACGGGCAAATCCGCACTCGAAACTGAGCGTGAGGAAGTTTTTCAGCTTCAAAAGATCCAATCCGCGGAGTATGAAGGTCGGTCCTACCTGCAAAGACTGATAGGAACGCTGGTTGTCGTCCATGATGACCAGATGATTTCCCTCGGCGAACACATTCTCCATGATGCAGTTGTCCTTGTAACTGTAGGTCACGTCGGTCATGAAGACAAACTTGCCTTTGTTGAATGAGTAGTTCAGATTGTTGTTATAGACGTTGTAGGTCTTCAGATTCGGATTGCCTCGGGAAATCTGGATGGTGTCGATGTACTGCTCGACATTCGTCAGAGAACTGAGTGAAGGTATCTGCGGAGAGGTGTTGAAACGATAGCTGAGATAGCCATTCTTGTGTGGAGCAAATGCCACCTTGACCGTCGGCGTGAAGGTGTAATAGGTGTGCGACTCACCGCTCTCCTTGAAATAGGAACGAGTCATGCCCATACTGACGCCGTAGCTCACCTTCTTCAGATTGCCCTGCAGTTCAGCAAAGGCAGACGAACGCATTTGATTCATTTCGGAGGTGACGGGCGACGAGCCGCTGTATTGGTTCTTGGCATACATCTGATAGTGGCGTAAGCCGCCGCTCAAGGTAATCTTCTTGAAACGTTTGTCATAGATAGCCTCGCCGATGACGGAGCGTTTGTTACCGCTGACGTTGGTCGTGATGTCAGCCAAAGGTACATTTTCAACGGTCTGCTCGAAATAGTTTCGATCAGAGGAGGAATGAATCAAAGTTCCCGTGACGTTCAGCGTCAGCACCTGCTGCTTCGGAAGGTTGCGCTGATAGTAAAGATCCAAGGCAGGCGAATAGCTGCTGGAACTATTCTTGATCTTCGAAAGAATATAATGAGAGGCATCAGAAGCATCATACAGTTTGTTGGATTCACCTTGGAACGGCGCATCTATGATGTTGTTACGGAATACGGCATTGAAGACATACTTGTCGGGTTCGGAATAGTTGTAGCTGAAATCGATGTCATGAGTGTTCGATTTCTTCCGGTCATTCACACCTTCCTGCACACGGCGGATCGTCTCGTCAGCCAAGTTGAACGTCTCCGACTTGTCCGTTCTGATCTTTCTGAAGTCGCGGTAAGAAAGACTATAGTTCACGCCCCACTGCGATTTGCCGTAATTGTATTTCGCTGTAAGGAAATCTTCACCAAAAGGCAACATCGGAGAATTGGTCAGCTGCGCATTGACCAATCCGCCCGCTTCTCGATGACGGACGATGATGTTGAGCACAGCGCCCAGCGTCTCGTCGCCATAACGTTCACCCGGATTCTCTATCATCTCAAAACGGACAATATCTTTAGGCAAGAGTGCCGTAACCTCGGCCTGCGACGCTTTCACGCCGTTGATGCGAAGCTGCACGCTGCCGCCGTTTGCTGAAAGCGACTTCGAAAGTGCATTTACCTGCAGATGCGGTATGGACATATTGAACAAAAGGTCGTACGGATTGTAGGCGTTCTTCAGTGCAGACTCAGTAGGGAACAGCAGCATGCGATCCACCTTATGCACCACTGCATTTCCCGTAACCTGCACCTCTCCCAACTGCTGCGACACCTCATCAAGAACGATGGTGCCCATGTCAACCGAATGGTTCAGATTTTTCATCTGAATATACTGTGTGACGTAACCTACATACGAGATGCGAAGCAGATAGCTCGCAGCTTCTGTTTTATTGTATGCCAATTTGAATTTACCGTTATCATCGGTCGTACTACCGGTGATCAACGCCGAGTCCTGCGACATCAGGGAGACGTTGACAAAGGGAATCGCTGCATTCTTCACGTCCGTCACTTTGCCGGAAATGCGGTTCTGAGCTTGTGTGGCCATAGTGAAAATCAAAGAGAGACATGCAAGGAACATCATCTTTTTCATAAACATTTGAACTTATATTTGTTTTCAGAAAGAGTTGCAAGCGATGTGCCACAATCGTCAATCTCCTTTTTTTCAATGGTTTCTATAAAAGGGAAAGAAACGGGAATGTCAAAAATATGGACAGCATTGTATGATTATTGGACAGGAGAAAAGCACTGGCTAAGTCTGTTTCCTATGTTTTTTTTCTGTTCACAATGTGACTACAAGTCGCCGCTTGAGCGGAAAGCTATACTCATGATGTGACTACAGGTCGCCGCTGGAGCGAAAAGCTATACTCATGATGTGACTACAGGTCGCCGCTGGAGCGGAAAGCTGTACTCACGATGTGACTACAAGTCGCCGCTCGGGCGGAAAGCTATACTCATGATGTGACTACGGGTCGCCGCTGGAGCGGAAAGCTGTACTCA
>CAZIVE010000027.1:11659-17171 GCA_964542435.1 uncultured Parabacteroides sp. | reverse complement strand
GCGGAAAGCTGTACTCAACGCTTGACCATGGTTTGGGGCAGTCGAGACGCCCATTTCCTACTATGCATTCGTATGTAAAGCCAACAAACGGACATTTGTCGCAATGATAAACTTACGACCCAATCGCTGCGGCGACAGACAATTCCCTGTTTTTCTATCAAAAATAGTGTCCAATATCTTGACAGTCACTAGGAGAATCGTCTTGAATCGGTTACATTTGCCTCAAATAATATTTCTGAAGATGAAGCAAGGGACTCTTTTAATCGTTGATGACAACCGCAGCATCCTCACAGCCGTGAAACTGCTGCTGGAAAATACGTTCAAGGAAATCATCACCTTGAACGATCCCAACCGAATCCCCGAAATGCTTGAGACGAAAGCTGTGGACGTGGTCTTGCTCGACATGAATTTCAGCAGCGGCATCAACAACGGCAATGAAGGTCTCTTCTGGCTCCGCGAAATCAAGAAACATCGTTCGGACGTTCAGATCGTGCTCTTCACCGCCTACGCCGATATCGATCTTGCCGTGACCGGCATCAAAGAGGGCGCATCGGACTTCATCGTCAAGCCCTGGAACAACTCCAAGATGATCGAGACGCTGCAGAATGCCTTTAACAAATGTCCGCGCTCCGCCAACAAAAAGAACACCGACAAATCACAGACGGGCATGTTTTGGGGCGAAAGCAGCGAGATGATCCAACTGCGGAATCTGGTGGAAAAGGTGGCGCGCACCGATGCGAACATTCTCATCACCGGTGAAAACGGGACGGGCAAAGAGATGCTGGCTCGTGAGATTCACCGTCTCTCCATGCGCAGTGCCGGTCCGATGGTGGCTGTGGATATGGGCGCCATCACGGAGACGCTGTTCGAAAGCGAACTCTTCGGCTATGTGAAAGGAGCCTTCACCGATGCACGTTCAGACAAAGCCGGGAAGTTTGAAGCAGCCGAAAAGGGCACGCTTTTCCTCGACGAAATCGGCAACCTCTCCTATCATCTCCAGGCCAAACTGCTGACCGCTCTGCAAAGCCGCAGCATCGTCCGTGTGGGAAGCAACAAACCCATTCCGGTGGACATCCGACTGATCTGCGCCACCAACCGCAACCTGCAGGAGATGGTCGGCAAAGAACAGTTTCGCGAAGATCTGCTCTACCGCATCAATACCATCCAGGTACATCTGCCATCGCTGCGCCAGCGCAAGGAAGACATTCCTCCGTTGGCGGAGATGTTCATCGCGAAATATGCCGATCTGTACAATAAGTCCTCCTTCACGCTTCTGCCCGATGCCAAGGAGAAGTTGAAAGAGCAGCCCTGGTACGGCAACATCCGTGAACTGGAGCATACCATTGAGAAGACCGTCATCATGTGTGAAGGCCATCAGATCGGAGCAGATCAGATTGACTGTCCCGTCATCCGCCAGGACAAACCGCTCGACGAGATTACCACCATCGAGGACATGGAACGTCAGCTCATCAAGAACTCCATTGAAAAGAATGAGGGAAATCTCTCGAACGTAGCCAATCAACTCGGCATCTCGCGTCAGACACTCTATAACAAAATCAAACGCTACGGCCTATGAGAGACTTGAGGAAAAACGGTATCCTTCAGGTAACATGCTATCTTGCGCTTCTGACGGCGGCTTCCGCATTGCTTACGTTGCTGATTGTCTTCAGACAATGGGGTTTTGTCATCCTATTTTCCATGGTCTGGATTTATCTTTTCGTTGTAACTTACCGTTATTACCGTCGCAACGTGAAGAAGCTCGCTTTCATGTTTGACGCCATTGACAACGCCGACTATTCGTTTAAATATACCACAGAGAATGTCTCAACTGACGATTATCTGATCAACGAATCGCTCAACCGCATCGCAGAGATCATCTTCCAGGCGCGTCACGATGCACAGGAGAAGGAAAAATTCTACGAACTGATCCTCGACTCTGTCAACACCGGCATCATCGTCATCGACGAAAAGGGCAATGTCTATCAGACCAACAGCGAAGCACGGCGTTTGCTCGGACTGAATGTCTTCACGCACACCCAACAGCTTCTACGTGTGGATGAGGGCTTGCAGAAGCTGATTCAGAATATCCGTCCGGGAGAAAAACAACAGATTTCCTATAGCAACGAACGCGGCGTCATCCATCTGTCTGTTCGTGCCTCTGCCTCTAAGATCAGAGGTTCCATCCTGCGGATCCTCGCCATCAACGATATCAACAACGAACTTGACGAGAACGAACTCGATTCCTGGATTCGCCTGACGCGCGTGCTCACACACGAAATCATGAACTCCGTTACGCCCATCACGTCACTCAGCGAGACCCTGCTCTCCAAGGAAAACGGTAGAGATCCGGAGATCCAAGCCGGATTGGAAGCCATCAACACCACGGGCAAAGGACTAATCGACTTTGTGGAAAACTATCGCCAGTTCACCCACATTCCCACGCCACAACCTTCACTCTTCTACGTTAAGGAGTTTACGGAGCGCATGAAGCAGCTCGCCCTGCATCAGATGCCGTCCACATCCACAACCATATATATAGATGTAAAGCCCGAAGACCTCATCGTTCATGCCGACGAGAATCTGATCACACGTGTTGTGCTCAATCTTCTAAAGAATGCACTGCAAGCCATCGGTTCCGAACCTGACGGCAAGATTTTCATCAAGGCTTACTGCGATGCTTCCGAAGCCGTCTTCATTGAAGTCTCCAACAACGGGCCGCTCATTCCCATCGAAGAGATCGATCATATCTTCATTCCCTTCTTCACCACCAAAAAGGAAGGCAGTGGCATCGGACTCTCCATCTCCCGCCAGATTATGCGCCTCAGTGGAGGAACGCTAACCGTCCGCAGCGACACAAAAAAACATCTCACTACATTCACACTCATGTTCCCATAGTTACAGATTTATCTTAATGTAAAACATACGTTTTCAGTGCCTTATTGTTAGCGTATCATTTACATTGAAAGAATATTCAGAAAATGAGTAACTTATAAAGAATATTAAATATTCATTTTCGTGAATAACGAAAAGATATTACATCTATTTTTGTTGCGAATTAATGAATCTGTATCATGACGGCACACAAAGAAGAAAAGGAAATGCTCTATCCGTACGTATCGATCGACTGCGTACTCTTAGGAATCCGTGACAACAAATTGTGCGTTCTGCTGGTGGAACGGAAAGCCAAAAACGGACAATCGTTGGGACTAAAACTTCCCGGCAGCTTGGTATATGATCAGGAAGACCTCGACGAGGCGGCGTCAAGAATCCTTTTAGAAAACGCAGGACTGAAGAAGGTCGAGATGAAACAGTTCAGATGTTTCGGTTCGCCTTCACGCACGAAAAACCCCGAAGATGTACGGTGGCTGGAAGATACGACCAATCTGCACATCGGACGAATCATCACCATTGCCTACCTGGCTCTCTGCAAGACAAAACGCATCAAACTGCCTGCCGACTCCGAAACGATCTCCGTCAGATGGTGTCCGGTGGATGAATTACCTCATCTTCCTTTCGACCACAACGAAATCATCGCCGATACATTGAAAGAGATCGGACGCTGGGTGGAAAACGAACCGACATTGGTCTTCTCCATTCTCTCGGAGTATTTCACCGAGCTTGAGCTGCGCCGCACCATGGAAATACTGTTCAACCGAAAATTAGACGCCCGCAATTTCCATAAGAAATTCATCACGCTGCCTTACGTCGTTCCGACTGACAAGAAAGAGGAACTCGTACAGCATCGAGCAGCAAGATATTATAAGTTCTCCAAGCAACTGAATAACAAGAAATATATAAAACCGACAAAAATATGAGTTTACTGGGTTGTGATATTGGCAGTTCATCTGTCAAGGTATCCATTGTAGATGAGGATACCGGATTTGTAATCAGTTCGGATTTCTATCCGAAAGTCGAAGCTCCGATCAAGGCGATCAAGCCAGGTTGGGCAGAACAGAACCCCGAAGATTGGTGGCATTATTTGAAGATGGCACTGAAGGGAGCGCTTGCAAAAGGCGAAGTCAACGGACAGGACATCAAAGCCATCGGAATCTCCTACCAGATGCATGGACTTGTTTTGGTAAACAGAGACAAGGAAGTGCTTCGTCCGGCCATCATCTGGTGCGACAGCCGTGCCGTCTCTTTCGGGGAACGGGCATTCCGCAGCATCGGTGAAAAACAATGTCTTTCCCATCTGCTGAACTCTCCTGGCAATTTCACTGCGTCGAAGTTGGCGTGGGTGAAGGCATTCGAGCCCGAAATTTATAATCAGATATACAAAATCATGTTCCCTGGTGATTATATTGCCATGCGCATGACAGGAGATATTGTTACAACCGTCTCGGGATTATCGGAAGGTATCTTCTGGGATTTCCAGAACAACGAGATTTCGAAAGACATCCTGAATTACTTCGGATTCAACGAAAAGATATTTCCTGAACGCCGTCCGACCTTCGGAATGCAAGGTCAGCTGGAACCAGAAGTAGCGTCTGAACTGGGATTGAAGAAGGGAACACCGGTCACCTATCGCGCCGGAGACCAACCTAACAACGCTCTTTCACTGAACGTACTCAATCCGGGTGAGATCGCTGCCACAGGCGGTACATCGGGAGTTGTTTACGGTGTGAACGAACATGTCAGCTATGATACGCTGTCCCGTGTCAATACTTTTGCACATGTCAACCACATGGGTGATCAGACAAGACTGGGCGTTTTGCTCTGCATCAATGGCGTGGGCAGTCTCAACTCGTGGGTAAAACGTAACGTTGCTCCCGAAGGAATCACGTATGATCAACTAGACACCCTCGCCGAGAGTGTTCCCATCGGTTCGGAAGGTCTGTCGATTCTGCCTTTCGGCAATGGCGCCGAACGTATGTTGGAGAATAAGGAAATGGATTGTACCATCTGCGGGATCAACTTCAACATCCATCATAAAGCTCATCTGGCGCGTGCCGCTCAGGAAGGCATCGTCTTCGCATTCAAATACGGCATGGACATCATGAACAGCATGGGTATCGATATCCGTGTCATCCGTGCAGGCAAAGCCAACATGTTCCTCAGTCCGCTGTTCCGCGAGGCATTGGCGGCTGTCACGGGAACCGTCATCCAGATGTACGATACAGATGGCGCACTCGGAGCTGCGAAAGGTGCCGGTCTCGGTGCTGGAATCTATCATACCTCAGAAGAGGCATTCTCATCACTCCGCCAAGTAGGTGAAGTGGAACCCAACGGACTGAAGGCCGACAAATACTGTGCAGCATACGAAGTCTGGAAGGATCGGTTAAGTCAATTATTACATTAACAAATTTATAAAACTACAAATCATGGATTATTTCAAAGGAGAAAAGGAATTCTTCCCGGGTATCGGAAAGATTCAGTTTGAAGGAAAAGAGTCAAAGAACCCAATGGCATTTCATTATTACGATGAAGATAAGGTCGTTCTGGGCAAGAAACTGAAGGATCATCTGCGTTTCGCTATGGCTTATTGGCATACATTAGGCAATGCAGGTGGAGA
>CAZIVE010000027.1:0-11559 GCA_964542435.1 uncultured Parabacteroides sp. | reverse complement strand
ACAGGCAAGAAGCTTCTCTGGAGCACAGCCAACGTATTCGGCAATAAACGTTATATGAACGGCGCTGCTACGAATCCCGATTTCCAGGCTGTAGCTTGTGCAGGCACACAGATCAAGAACGCCATCGATGCAGCCATCGAACTGGGCGGTGAGAACTATGTATTCTGGGGTGGTCGCGAAGGCTATATGACACTCCTCAACACCGATATGAAACGTGAAAAGGAGCATTTGGCTATGATGCTGACGATGGCTCGTGACTACGGACGCAAGAACGGTTTCAAAGGAACGTTCCTTGTTGAGCCGAAGCCTATGGAACCAACCAAACATCAGTATGACGTAGATACGGAGACTGTCATAGGATTCCTTCGCCACTATAATCTGGACAAGGACTTCGCCATCAATATCGAGGTCAACCATGCTACTTTGGCAGGCCACACCTTTACACATGAGCTTCAGTGCGCAGCCGATGCCGGAATGCTTTGCAGCATCGATGCAAACCGCGGCGACTATCAGAACGGCTGGGATACCGATCAGTTCCCTGTCAATGTCTATGAACTGACACAGGCTTGGCTGGCTATCCTGCAGGGTGGCGGACTGACCACTGGCGGAACGAACTTCGACGCCAAGACCCGCCGCAACTCTACAGATCTGGAAGATATCTTCATCGCACATATCGGCGGCATGGACACCTTCGCACGTGCCTTGATGGCAGCTGCCGCAATCCTCGAAAACTCTCCTTACAAGAAGATGCGCACCGAGCGCTACAAGAGCTTCGATGAGGGAGAAGGCAAGGCATTCGAAAGCGGACTGCTTACCCTCGAAGATATGCAGAAGATCGCCTTCAAGAATGGCGAGCCCAAGCAGATCAGCGGCAAGCAGGAACTGTATGAGATGATCGTAAACCAGTATATCTAATCGATCCACATCCTAAAAGCCGGCCGGCTGACCTCAGTCTGCCGGCTTATTCATCATCATGAAAAACAACAATAACTACATCTTCGGCATTACGCTGGTTGCCACACTCGGCGGACTGCTCTTCGGATACGACACAGCAGTCATTTCAGGTGCAGTCGAATCCCTTCGAAAGTTCTTCATCGATCCACTCGGACTTCAGCCTGACCAGGCGAATGCACTGGAAGGATTTGTCGTGAGCAGTGCGCTCATCGGCTGTATCATCGGTGCTTCCTTTGCCGGATGGCTTAGTCAGCGCTACGGTCGTAAGCCGACACAGGTGTTTGCTGCCATCCTCTTCCTGCTCTCCGGAATCGGTTCTGCATGGCCCGAGATGTTCTTCGGAATGCCAGGAACAGGAGACTATACCTTCCGCAATCTCTTCGTCATCTACCGAATCCTCGGAGGTGTCGGCGTTGGATTGGCTTCGGTTGTTTCACCTATGTACATTGCTGAAATCGCTCCGGCAGAACGGCGCGGGAACCTTGTGGCATGGAACCAGTTTGCTATTATCTTCGGTATGCTCGTGGTCTATTTCGTCAACTACACAATTGCCCTGCAGGGCGACGCGACATGGTTGCACACGATAGGCTGGCGCTGGATGTTCGCATCCGAAAGTATTCCTGCCGTTCTCTTCCTCATTCTGCTCGCTTTCGTACCGGAAACACCTCGTTATTTGGTGATGAAAGGCCGTGAATCAAAGGCTTTGGGAATCCTCGACAAACTGATGGAACAGACGCGTGCAAAGACCGAACTGGAAAGCATCAAGGAGAGTTTCAAAGAGAAGGAACCTCCGATGAAGCCTTACTTCATCTTCTGTGCAACGTGGGCCGTTATCTTCTTCGTAGCTTTCGGCATCTTGAAGATGATCGGAAATACGAACGCCCTGGAGATCTCACTCATCGGCAGCTTCGTGGTCTCACTCATACTGCCCATCCGCTCCTATGGCATCCGAATCATCCTCGTCGGTGTGATGCTTTCGGCTTTCCAGCAGTTTGTCGGCATCAACGTGGTACTTTACTATGCTCCTGAAATTTTCAAGACCATGGGCGCCGCTACGGATGCAGCATTGCTCCAGCAGATCATCGTGGGTGCAGTCAACCTGTCGTTCACCGTTCTCGCCATCCTCACAGTCGATCGTTTCGGACGTCGTCCGCTGATGATTATCGGCGCATTGATCATGGCTGTCTCCATGTTCATCCTCGGATCCACATTCTATACCCATTCCGTTGGCATGGGCTCGCTGATCTGCATGCTTGTTTATACAGCAGGTTTCGCTATGTCTTGGGGACCAGTTTGCTGGGTATTGCTTGCAGAGATTTTCCCGAACTCCGTACGTTCCACCGTCATGAGCATGGCCGTCGCCGCACAGTGGATCGCCAACTTCCTTGTATCTTGGACCTTCCCAATGCTGAACAAGAGTCAGTATCTCACCGACACGTTCAATCACGGCATGGCCTATTGGATCTATGGTGTAATGGGAATTCTTGCCGCCCTCTTTATCTGGAAATTCGTTCCCGAAACGAAGGGCAAGGCATTGGAAGAAATGGAGAAATACTGGAAATAACGATCCATTACTTTCTCAACTGATTGATTCGCTGCAACCGCTGGAAACTCCCAGAGATTGCAGCGAATTTTTCAATAAACTCTATTTGTTCTGAATCCTTTAAACTATATTTGTATCGCACTGAAGCAAAATTTATCATTATGTCAACAACTGATATCAATTCTTATCGTCTGACCAGCATGGAAGAGCCGACAGATGAAATGCTCTCTCAAATCATGAAAGAGGCTGCTGAAGATGCTAAGCAGAAAGCAGAGTCAGCACACCAGAAATTCTTCGATTCATTACGCAAAGAGATTAAAAACAAAGAGGCTGTATGGAGCAAACAATATAATATTTCCTTTGAATGAACTTACCGGATTCTCATAAACCAGTTATGATACGTTTTATCAATTGTTTTCAGATTTTTGTCTAACTTTGCACATCATCATGAATCGTTATTATTTATGATAAATAATTCGCAGTGTGATGGTAAAAGGATTTCTCAACAAGCATAACTGCGAGAGGACCTACTGCACTAATCCCTTTAAACAACGTATCATTCACCATAAATTAAAACAAAGCAGCATGACGACTCAAAGGTTTCATAAGTTTCTTTTCTTGGTAATATCTGGTTCTTTTATCTTGTCCTCTTTTCAGCTGAGGGCCGGCGGATTAATGACGAATACCAACTATCATATCGCATTCGACAGAATGATGGCACGCGGTGCAACCTTCGATATTGACGCTGCTTATAGCAATCCTGCAGGCTTAGCCTGGGGACACAAAGGCTGGCAAATCTCTTTCAATTGGCAGATGCCGCAACAAAATCGTGACATCGAAACCACCTTCCCACTTTTTACGACAGAGAATCATACACAAAAATACCATGGGAAAGCTTCCGCTCCATTCGTGCCCGGACTGTTTGCCTCTTATTCCCATAACAATTGGGTGATATCTTCTATGATAGGTATTGTCGGCAGCGGCGGCTTTGTGAAATATGACGATGGACTTCCCATGTTCGATGCTCCATTGATGGCAACCATCTATTCGAAGACAAAAGGACTTATCACCCCAGACAAATATACAATTGACTCAAGAGTGAAAGGGAAGCAATACATTTATGGCGGACAGGTCTGCTTTACCTATAAGATTGGAAGTCATTGGGCAGCAGCTGCCGGAATCAGGGCCAATTACTATGATGGATATTACCGTGGATACGTAAAGGCTGCCATGAACAAAATTGATGTGACTTTGGCCGATTTCGAGGTTGATTGCGATCAAGTCGGATGGGGTTTTAATCCGATCATCAGTGTAGATTATCATAATAAGAATCTCACTTTGGCAGCCAAATATGAATTCCGCGCAAAGCTGAACATTCCAAATAAGACGAATGCCAACAGTGACCCGGATGGAGTGCTCTATGCCTTTCGTGACGGAGCCAAGACAAGATATGACATGCCCGCATTGTTAACCTTTGCTGCCGGTTATGACTTCTCACCGAAGTTCCGTTCCACTATCGAGTACCATTTTTTCGATGATAAGAACGCCAAGATGGCCAATGACCGTCAAAAAGAACTGACTCATGGAACCAGCGAATTTCTTATCGGAGCAGAATACGATATCAATAAAATCTTTACAATCAGTGCCGGTGGGCAACGAACCGACTACGGACTTAGTGACGGCTATGAATCCAACACCTCTTTTGCCTGCGACAGCTATTCAGTAGGAGCCGGTGGCGCAATAAACGTAAACAAACATCTTCGCATCAATCTCGGTTACTTCGTTACTCTATACAGCGACTACACCAAGCATACGGAAGCTGGTAATCCAGGATACTGCAACACCACTCTTGAAGGTACAGATGTTTATTCCCGCACGAACGGCGTATTCGGCATTGGTATAGATTATAAGTTCTGATCGGGGACGAATCTAAGCCGTGTTGGTCATAAAAATGGGTTTGTTATCCTCAAAAGCGAATTTGTTGCTCCGATGACGAACCAAGATACACCTTCTGTTGTTGTTGAAGCATGAAAAACATACGGAAACGGTGGCAGAAAATTTGGCTAAATACGACGAATGGTCTATTTTTGCACTCAAACATAACCAATATTGGCACTATGAATGCAGAAAAAATATCGGTGCAAGAAATAAGCAATGGTTTCTTTAAAAATTAAAGTGAATAGAAAATTGTGGATACGGATTATATCCGCAGTCATTATTATATCCCTTATTCTCATTTGTGGCTATTCCTATCTGCCTTTGTCAAAGGAACAGATCAGACGAAGCATTGCCAAGATCGAATGCAAGTATTCCTATGCGCTGACCGAAAACGGGAAAAACATTGCCTTTTTCAATGATATCAACGAAGACTCGTTACTGGTGAATTTCACATATAACGAGAATTCAGCCATGAGGACGATAAACCACGATGCTTATTGGATCAACAAATTCCAATTGCTTCCATGGTGTTACGGCAGGCTCTACACCCGCTTCTCACGAAAGACAGAAGAAGGGATTGTCCATTTTGCCAATCAGAACCTGACGTATATTATCGAGAAAGAGAAACAACTGCTCGCTCAGAAAGAGATCGACTTGAAATCGGAAACAGCTGAACTGAAATATTATCTGAGTCGGCATAATGTCCAAGATGAAGGCTTTAATACCATATCGATTTTTGATACAAAGATCAAGGCCGACCTTGACACGATTCAAAAGCTGTCGGAGATTATAAATGCCATCAGCAATCCGTCAAAGGTAAAAGTAAAGTATGTACCTCATTACACGGTCATTTATAAAGGTGACTCTTCGCGAAGCAAACGTTTGTCTTGTGTCCTGCTCACGGAAGAATCACACAACGACAACAGGATACTCCAAACGTCAGACCATCGTACGCCTAAAGGAGTCAGACCATTGTCAACGTATCAATTCCATAAATATGGAAGAATCGGGGCAAGCATTGAAGTCAACAAGGTGCCCAAACAAGTGAAGCCGGTAAACGGCCATGGCATTTATGTCACTCCCGATGGCGATTATTATGAAGGAAGATGGGAAAACGGGAAACGCAACGGCTTCGGATTCTCGGTTTCGCCACGTCGTAACGTCCGTGCCGGAGAATGGAAGGATGACAAATACCTTGGAGAACGGATGATCTATACATCCGAACGAATATACGGAATAGACATTTCAAGATATCAGCATATCGCTAACGTCACCTCCTATTACAGAGATAAGAATGGGAAAAGGAGAAAAAGAATAAAGGCAAGAGCCGTTCCGATTGAATGGAGTAAACTGCGCATCGTCCATCTCGGGAATATCAGCAAAAAGACCGTAAGTGGTTCCGTTGATTATCCTATATCCTTCATATACATCAAATCCACAGAAGGGAAAACTCTGTACAATCCCTATTACAGATATGATTACAAAATGGCACGCCAGTATGGATTCCATGTCGGTACTTACCATTTCTTTTCTCCGACAACAAGTGCCAAGCTACAGGCCAGATTCTTCCTGCGTAATTCACTGTTACGCCATGGTGACCTTCCGCCGGTCCTCGATGTTGAACCTACAAAAGTGCAAATAAAGAAGATGGGTGGAAAGAATGTGCTGCTGAACAGAATTGTTGAATGGCTCAGAATTGTAGAAAACCACACAGGTATTAGACCCATTTTGTATGTCAGTCAGGAGTTTGTCAACCTCTATCTTTATAATGCTTCATACATCAAGAGCAACTATCAAATCTGGATAGCCCGCTATGGAGCGTACAAACCGGATGTAAAACTGATATACTGGCAATTGTGTCCTGACGGCAGAGTCCGCGGAATAAGGGGCGATGTTGATATCAATGTATTCAACGGATACCGTGATCAGTTCAATGTTTTTATAGCCAACGGAAACATCAAATAAGTCCTTCTGACTACCCTTTCTTATTTCATTGCCTATAAAGAGACCCCTTTTTCTTTGAAAAGTTGCTTCCAGATGAATCCGATGTCAGCTTCTCGAGCCAAAAAATGGAAAAAGTTGCATCAAATGTGGACTTTTCAATTCAAAAGTACACATCTGATGCATCAAAAACCACCTTACCGGTTTTAAAGGTGGGAAAAGTTGCATCAAATCATGACTTGTGGTTTCAGAAGTCCATATTTGATGCATCAGATTTGAACTTTTTCAAAAAAAATGACGAGAAATGGCATTTTTTCCCATTTTCCGAGAATGGAAACTGGCATCTGATGCATCAGATCTCTACTTTTTACAAAAAAAGCTCAAATCTGATGCTACTTTTACCATTTTCTGAGAAAAATGGCTGATTTCACCTTTACGTTCCTACCCTTCAAAAATCGTCTCATTCGATTAAGGTCAGAAGCTAATAAGTGTGTCTATCAGTCTAAAAGCCAAAACTACCTCTTCTGATAATCCTTCTTGATCACATTCCAATAGCCGTAGATCGTAGTCTTGACCTCTTTATGCAAAAGAAGCAGACCGATCAGATTAGGCAGTGTCATCAGTGCAACGGTAATGCCGGAGAAAGTCCAGACAAGCGTCGTATCTGTAAAAGAAGCGAGGAAAAATCCAATCAGATAGATGATGTGATAATACTTCACGGCTTTGCTGCCCCAAAGATAGGTCACGGCACGATCGCCGTAATAAGACCAGGCGATAGAGGTGGAGAAGGCAAAAAGCAAAAGGGAAAACGGAATGATGTATTGACCCCAATCGCCGAAGATGCCCCTTTTGAATGCCTCAGTAGAGAGAGGAGCAGAATGTAACAGAGACTTTCCGGTAAGATAAACAGTCTCTTTATTTTTCGTCAGCTGAGTAATGCTACCTTTACTTACATGAAGCAGACCAGAGAAAAGATTTTTTCCGCAATGGACTATCACGCTATCTGCAAAAGAGCGTGAACTGAGAAGTGTGATGTCATCATTGAGAATCTTACCATCCTTCACTTCTACTTCTCCTGTAAAAAGAGGCAAGTCTGTCTTCCCTGCAAAATACTCAGAGACGCGTGCTTTGTCATCCACATTATGTTCATGAAAGACTCCGGCGAGCACAACTGTGTCAGCCTGTTGAAACTGATTGTCGAACTTTTCACTCCATACGCCAGAAGAAATGATGACTAATCCCGTAAGTGTGCAGATAATGATCGTATCAATGAAAGGCTCAAGCAGGGCAACCATACCTTCAGATACGGGCTCTTCTGCACGTGCTGCTGCATGAGCTATAGGAGCAGAACCTTGGCCGGCCTCGTTGGAGAACAGTCCTCTGTTCACACCTCTATTGAATGCCCAAGCCACTGATGCGCCAAGGAAACCTCCCGTCGCTGCCGTTCCTGAAAATACATTGCTGAATATGGAGACAAATGACGGAATGAAATTTTGATAGTTATAAATAAGAATACTTAATGCACCTATGAAATAGACGATGGCCATGAAGGGGACCAATTTCTCGGTCACAGCGGCAATTCGCTTTATACCTCCTACAATAATCAATCCCAAAATCACAACCAATACAGCACCACTTATCCATTGAGCAATCCCAAAAGAGGAATACATGGCGTTGGAAATGCTATTGATTTGTGGTAACGAACCCGTTCCAAAAGAGGAGAAGATAGTAGCGACGGCGAAGATGGCAGCAAGCCAAGGCAGATGCAGTCGATTGCGCATATAATACATCGGGCCGCCTGAAATAGAACCGTCTTCAGCTGTCTCACGATACTTGTGAGACAATGTCACTTCCACCATCTTGGTCGTCATGCCGAGAAAAGCTGTCATAAGCATCCAGAACAGAGCAGAAGGGCCACCCAGATGAATGGCGAGTGCAACTCCGGCAATATTTCCCGTTCCCACTGTCCCTGATAGAGCTGTAGACAAAGCCTGGAAATGGGATGTATCACCCACATCCTCCCGTTTATCATACTTGCCACGAGCTACGCGCACTGCGTGACGGAAAAAACGAAATTGGGGAAACCCCAAATAAAGCGTATAGAAAAGACCTGTTCCCAAAAGCAGAAAGACGAACCATTCCGACCCTCCGAAATGAGAGTCAATGATGGAAAGGAAATCATTGATCTGTTGCATAATCTGAAATATTAGAGTTGTTATTTGTTTGAATACGATTGTATCGTTTACGGGAAACGAAACCCAAAAGGAGCACTACGGCCAAAGCCATTCCGATATATCCAAAGTTACCTGACAACGTCTGACCCATGCTGTCAGACTGCATACCTTCAAGATACTTATCGACTTCAAAGAAGGTCATCAGAACAGTCAGGATGCAAACTACCGAACTGAAATTGAAAAGCCAGGTCACGTCACCATGGTTCGCTTTTCTCAAATGGAGCACAACAGCATATACGAGAATCGTCACGATCTCCCACGTTTCTTTCGTGTCCCAACTCCATTCGTAAGTTGTGGATTCATTGGCCATGATGATACCGATACAAGTTCCGACGATCATCAGAATCAATCCAATCCATAGCGATCTTCTGTTCACAATAGTCAATTCCTTAACAGAATCGGGAACCAAAGCAGGATCAGATCGTTTTACACAAAGCATCTGAACCAGATTGACCAGTCCCACCAAAGCGCCGATTCCCAGGAACCCGCATGCAGCCGTAACGACAGCGACCTGCATCAAAAGCTTCGGAGATTGAACCTCAGGATCGAACGTTCCAATCTGCGGATCCATCCAACCGAGGGACGAGACGAACAAAATGATTCCACCCAACATGGTAGCTAGTGAAAAGGCTATATGACTGCGGCGAAGAAACAGAAAACCGCCCAATACAGAGACAAAAGCAGCAAACACCATCGTTTCATAGGTATTGCTTAAAGGGATATAATCTGAGATATACAAACGCAAGCCTAATCCACAGATCTGAAGAACGAATAGTATGAAAATGCATAATGAAAGGATACTGGACACCTTGCTAAGCCAATCCTCGTTTCGCTTATATCCGACGAAGGAGACGATAAGAAGCAGTCCGCCGATAAGTAGATAGCCAGTCTTACAGAAGTCGAAAAGGTCCAGTTTGTTATACATCAATTCTGCTCTCAACTTCTTGATGTTGATCACAAGACTTCCTATATTGGTCGCCTGATATTCCTTTACCTGCTTCAAATCTTCATTCGGATCGTCCCATTTTCCACTTCTCAAAGCAAGATGCACGTCCGTCAGATACCAATCCATGAAGCGTCGTGCAAAGATGACATTACGATCCGCTGCATTCATGAGCGTATCTCCTGCGGCAAACCATCTGTGAGCAGAATCTCCAGGCATCGGGAAGAGTCGAAGCGGTGCATGATGCGTAATCTCATTATATAAATGAAGGCGCTCATCAAGTTTGATCAGATCTTTATCGAATCGACTCCTCAAAACCGGAGACTTAGCTTGTGCCACCTTCACCTTCTGCTGAAGTTTGTATTGTCCCGTCTCATCAAAGGCCTCGGAAAAGGCACATTGACGTTTACTCAACCCAAACGTCTCGGAAATCTTATCATTCCCCACTTCAATAAAGGGGACATCCATCCATAATTCTGGCATGGACAACACAGAAAGCAGAAACTGATCCGGATTGAGACGTCCTAAAGATCGCTTGTTATGAAGCCTGCGCAAGACTTCTGACGAATAGGTATTAACCGGGACGATCCTTCCGTCCGAAGACTGCATGGGAAGAGCGCCGAACTGTGCCGCATGATGCCGCTGGACTGTATATTTCTGAACAGATTCAATGAGTGATTCTTTCGGATTTTGAGCCTGTACGGAAGGAACGCAGAGTAAAGACAAAGAAAGACATAACAGCAGCATGATGGTTGTCGTGCATGACGAGAAAAGATTCTTTCTTTTCTCCATCGTTCCGATGTCTGTACAATCTTCCATGTTCTATCTCATGACTACTCACGTTTCAGATGCAATACCTTCGATTTCTATCAACAGTTCATCCCGACAGACATCCGCCTGCATAAAAGAGATCGGAATATGTAACGAGTAACGATCCATCAAACACTTGGCTTCAGAATAATCAGAAGCATGCTTTAAATAGATACGTAACATCGTGAGATGCGCTTTACCTATCAGTTCGGCAATATTTTCCATCGTTGTCTTCAACTGCTCAGCTAGTCCAACGCCTTTCAAACTCAGTTCACCACGTATTGCCGCCGTTCCGGAGATGTAAATGTGACGACAATGATCCACAGTGATACTCTTGGCACGCTCAAACTTTGGCGTTGTCAACTCCTTTCCGGAATGTTCCAGCACACTATCCGAATAGGCATGAGCGGCTATCTGGAGACGATTGTCTATGGGTGTTGCAAAAGCATTCGCGGTACGGAATATGACAGCATCTGCATCAACCAAAACACCACCGAAGCTCGCACCAATTCCCGTTGCTGCAGGATAACCATTCTTCCATGTCTCTTGCGCATAAAATTGACTCCGCGCATTGTTGAACGACTGGTAATGCTGCTTTCCGTCCTCAATTGCTGTGATCTTCTCTATATAATTCCATTGCCGGATGATGCTGGAAATGGGGAAATGCTCTTTCAAAAGCAAGCCATGCAAAAAATCTAATGCCTGAACAGATTGCTGAGTGATTGAAGCATGGAGATCCGAACCTTGAAATCCTCCACAGAAAAGCATGCGAAGTTGCGGATTCTCAACAATCACATAAGACGTGCTATGTTTGCCGTAGAAAATCTGATCCTCTGAACTCTTCTTATATCCATGCACCTCAAGTACAAGTTTTCCATCCAAAGGAGGCTGAGCCACATAGCTGAATGCGGGAAGTGAATCACCGAAAAGAGCCGTGAGCTTCTCTCCTATTAACTCTCTGCGTATCAAATACTGTTCATTTGATTCTGGAGATCCAAAGAAAACGAGTCGCACGGGAATCTCCTCTTTAGGAAGCTTCGCCAATGCTTCGTCAATACGCTCTGGAAACGTACCCTCTGAAACAGTAATAACGGAATAATGTATTTGATTGCAATAATTCATCATCTTCAAATATTCTATGTCAAAGATAATGCAAGTCGAGAGGAGAAGCAAAGCTTGCTTTGATTATCCCGAAA
>CAZIVE010000026.1:0-29860 GCA_964542435.1 uncultured Parabacteroides sp. | reverse complement strand
AAGAGGTGGATTTGACGATCCACGAATCTCCGAACAGCCATTTGCTGGCATCGCTCGTCGTATTCTGCAGGATAATCTCCGTCGCAAGGAAGTCAGGCGTAACCGTCGTCGGCGTATCCGGATTCAAATTTATATCGTCCATGCTGCCACAAGATGACAGCGCCGATAAAAGCATCAAACTATATATTAATTTTTTCATGACTTTTGATGGATTACAGGGTTAGATTAATATTAAAGCCTAAATATCTTGCCGTAGGCGAGTTCAGATTCTCCAGTCCACGATCGGGATCCGAGAACTTGAATGCCTTCGTCCACATCAACAGATTCTGAGCCACAAAACCGACAACAGCATTCTTCATCAGTAATTTATGAGCCCACTCTGTCGGCACCGTATAATTAAGTGCCACTTCACGCAGCTTGATAAAGGAAGCGTCTTTGATGTTCTGTCTTGCCTGATGATCCCAAGGGTTCTCGTTATAGACCGTCGTGTAGCTCTGATAAGAAACAGCTACGTCGTTCGGTGCGAATACACGGTTATCAGAAAGGACCTTTCCGTAAGGATCGAACGTCGCCGTACCACTGACGACCTTCGAACCCTTACCGATATAATTCAGCTTGTGGTTGACGACCTCGTCATATCTCCATTTGTTGTCACTGTCGGGATGTGCTCCGGATTGCCACATGGCCTGTTCCGTCCATGAATACATCAATCCACCGATACGCCCGTCAAGAGAAACATTCAAACTTAAATTCTTGTATGTCAATCTGGAGGTAAAGCCCAGATATACTTTAGGATCTTTATAACCCATCACAGTCTGGAAGTTGTTCTTAACCGGAAGACCTGCCTGATGAACAATATTCCCGTCGTTATCGTGTACCCAATCCGTCATAAAGAACTTGTCATAACGTTCACCCTTTGCCTTTCTCGGATCCTGAGAACTGTAAACCGGATCGAGTTTATTGTAATACCAATGCCAATAGGATGCGTTGAACGTAGCTTCCCATTGGAAATCTTTCGTCACAATCGGTTTTCCGGTTACGGAGAACTCCATACCTTTTTGCTTCAATTCCTCATCGGTATTGGTCGTAATGTACTCGGAACCTGAAGACAGCGAAATAGGCGCACTGATCAGACGATCGTAACGAAGGCGTGTGAAATAGGTGTAATCAAATCCTAAACGGTTGTTGAAGAAACGGAAGTCCGTACCGAACTCATAAGAGCGTTCTGTCTCCGGCTTCACATTCGGATCACGCAAAGATGTAGGATAGGTAGCTGTTGACAAACCATTCCAAACATCGGTCGTTACATCATATACACGGTTCGTTTCATATACATCCAAATCCTTCTTGGCGATGGTCCAAGAAGCTCTCAGTTTCCAAAAGTCAAGGACATTCTTGAACGGATTATAAAAGGCCGTTGGAAGAATACTTCCTGAAACAGAAGGATAGAAATAGGATCTGGAGGAAGAGGGCAATGTGGATGACCAGTCGTTTCGTCCGGTCACATCCAGATAGGCTGCATCTTTCCATGAAAAGCCCAGTTTACCATACACACTGTACAACACTTTTTCCTTGATGGTCTTGCTTACCCCCGGTCTTTCAACCGAAGCATTCAAAGAATAGAATCCCGGAACGGAAAGTCCGCCACGCGTATAGGAGTCAAAATTGGTATTCTTGTACCAATAAGAAGAAAGACCGGCGATGCCGTTGATGCCAAAATCTTTGATCTTGTAGTTACCATTCACGATCAAATCGTTGTTAAAGCTGGATCCGATGTATTGAGCATATTCGTAATATCCTCTTCTCTGACCGCTGTCTCCAACAGATTGACGACGTTCTTCCGTATTCGTAAAGGTATCATAACCGGTACGATACATCACGGACAAATCTTTCATAATGTCATACGTCAGCGTTGCATTGGTATTGAACAGGTCATTGTCCTGCTTATCGATTCTCTCATTGACAATGTACCAGGGATTATCATACCAAGCTTCAAAAGGCCAATTTTCCTTCTGATCTTTGATCTTCCAATAGTTCTTGAAATCACGTATGTCATATTCGGTGCCGCCCCAAACCAGCATATTGTAGAAGATATTACCATTACCGTAGTTTACCTTAGGCATATTGGGCGCTTTGTCTTTCCTATAGGAGAAACTTGCATCCAGTTTGAACTTATTATAGGTAATGTTTCCTCCGCCGTTAATCATGTACTTGTCCAACTTCGTGTTGGGATATTCACCCAATTGATGTATCTGCGTAGCAGAAACGCGGAAGCCGCCAAGTTCTCCAGACTGAGAGATGTTGACGTTGGTATTGGTCAGCAAACTTGAACGGAGGAAATTGGAGAGGTTGTTTTTACCTTTGGAAAGCAAAGGCATCGATTTTACGGTCATGGTTTCAGGATCATACTGTTCCACTTCATGCCCGTCCATATAATCACCCCAAACATATCCGCTGTTGTATTCGAGCTGTCCGTAATTACCGGTGCTGTATGAAGATTGAGCTTTCGGCATCTTCAGATAACCGGCACTGAACATCGTATTATTGGATACATTGACTGTGAGACTTCCCTTCTTGCCGCTCTTCTTTGTGGTAATCATGATGGCACCGCCACGTCCACGGACGCCGTACAATGCAGATGCCGTTGCACCTTTCAATACATCAATGCTCTCGATATCTTCAGCTGAAAGATCGCTCAACGTCATGTTGCCATAAGCCACACCATCGATAACGACGAGAGGCGTTTCACCACGTAGGGCGAGTGTAGGTTTCTCGGAGATCTCGGAACTGTTGCTTACGGAAAGTCCGGAGATTTTACCGGTCAAACTGGAAGAAACATCCGTTCCTTTTACAACCTGCAAATCACTGCCGCTCACTTTCTGAACGGAGTATCCCAAGGCTTTCTCTTCACGTTTGATACCCAATGCCGTTACGACAACCTCGCTCAGAGTCTTGGAATCTTCCACAAGGACAATCGACAGATTCTGCTGTGAACCCACTGCAATATCCTGTGTCAGATAGCCGATATAGGAAAACTGCAAAGTTGATCCGGAAGGAGCGCTGATGGAGAACTTGCCATCCATGTCCGTAATGGTACCATTGGTTGTACCTTTCACAACGACATTGGCTCCGATCAATGGCTCACCTTTCGAATCCTTAATGATTCCGGTCACTTTTCGATCTCTCTGCTGCTGTACAGACTTGACTTCGTCGTTCCTCTTTGCTTTCGAAGCCTCTTTCTTCATAAGCATGATGTTGCTGCCTTCCATGGCATAGACGACATCCGTGCCCTCGAAAAGCGTGGAGAGGACTTCACCGACGGTCTTGTTGACAGCTTTCACTGAAACTTTTTTGTTCAGATCGATGTTGGCATTGTTCACAAACAAATAATCCGTCTGTTTTTCGATCTCATTCAAGACGGTCCTTGTCGGCACATTCTGCTTGGCAATAGTAACACGTGCCATTTGAGGAAAGACCGGAGATGCGAAAACACTTCCGATAAATAAAAAAAGAGTAACAATTGTTAGTTTCATAATTCGATCCACTTTTCTTGAATATGGGAATAATTCATATAGTTCCCTAATACAATTTTTTTTCATAATTTTGTATTGAACAGTTAGTTAGTACTTGAAATAAGGATATCACGTATTGACATGTTTATTGGGAGGTGCTGGTACCATCTCCCAATTTTTTACTTGTTTTTTATATCATAGGCAATTGCGTTTTTTTAGTCTGACAATATTAGATTGAATAGTTAACAAAGTCATCACTAATTGATGACAATCGTATTGCTGTCATCATCTTTCGTAAAGGTAAACTTATTACTAAGCTGAAGCACTTTGAGAGCGTGCTCTATTCCGTCATTGATACGGAACTTACCGGAATACCGAGAATCTGACAATGTTTTATTATGAATCACTATCTTCACATCGTAATAGATTTCCAGTTTATTGATCAGATCTTCAATCGTCTCATTGGAGAAATAGAAGATGCCATCTTTCCATTGGTAGTAGTTGAAATCAGGAATAGCGCTGACAACAATCTTATTTCCAATCTGTACAGCCTTTTCATCAGGCTTCAAAAGCACGGCTGAAGACAATCCCATGCCCGATAGCTCAATGGATCCTTTTAATAATGAGGCTTCAAAATAATGGGTGTTGCTATATGCTTTGACATTAAACTCCGTACCTAACACACGGATATCATATCGATTTGTCTTGACGATGAAGGGATGTTTTGCATTTTGTTTGACCATGAAATAACCTTCACCATCCAGTTCAACCTGACGCAACTTTCCGAGAAATTTACTGGGAAACTTTAAGTTTGAACGTGAGTTCAACCAGACTTTCGTACCATCGGAAAGAGTCAATTCCGCGCGCTGGCCTGAAGGCACGACCAACTGTTGCATCGATACTGTTTCGGGTTTGCTAAGGAAATAGTACGCGCCCAGCACACCGATAATGAGTACAGCGGCTATCTTGACTACCTCTTTGAAGATATGAGATGTGAATGAAAGAGTGCGACTCCGTCCTTTGCATGCATCATTCCATAGCGAAATATCATAGAGCTTATGTAGCGATTGATACTCCTTAACGTTGGCAGGATCTTCCTCCAACCAGCGAGCCACTTTCTCCCGTTCTTCATCAGAGACAGTGCCTTTCACATATCGCTGCAATAACTCTTCGTCCATACATCCGTTTTACCATAAGACACACGAAGAGAAGAAATCCCTAAATCAATGGGAAGATATTTTTACGAAATTAGGAAGAAGAAAAGAGGAAGATAATCTTTCAAGGCAATTCGAAGTGCCTTTAGGGCTTTTGTAATGTGATATTCCACTCCTTTTTCTGAAAGTTTTTTTGCCAGCGCAATCTCTTTTACAGACAAGCAATCATAGCGGCTCATTTCAAAGATCTGCTGTGTAAGTGGCGGCAATGATTTTATCGTTTGAGCGATTATCTTGTGAATTTCTATAGAAAAAATTTCCTGCGGATCGCAAGACTCCAACGTATTAATCCGAATATCAATTTCACGATCATAACTTTCTGAGACATTGGTAATAATATCCTGATGCAGTCTTTTGTTGCGAAGGCAATTGAGCGAACGATTCTTAATGATAGTAAGGAGGAGCGCAGGAGAGGCCGTTGTTTCATCTTTTCGTAACACCTCCCAATATTTGACTAAGGAATCCGAAGCAACATCTTCCGCATCCATCTCATCATGCAAATAAGACAGAGCGAATAAAAAACATCTGCGATAATTCTTTTCGTATATCTCTTTAAAATCGACGTGCTTCATATCAGATTTTTACAAAGATAGTGTTTTATCTATTATTGACGCTATTCAAATACGTATCCAAGGATCTGATTTTATACTCGGGTACTATCCAAGTAACTGTTCAAAAGCCTAAATTCCTGCTTGGACGTTACCTGATCACCTTTTTACTCTTATTTGATTAAAATGGGTTGAGCCATCTGATAGAAACACTATATGAGATTTATGAAAAAAAGGACCATGCGAACGAATCACATGGTCCTTTTGCAATATAAAAAATTAGTCTGCTATTCTTTTGTATCTTCAGCCTTCGGAGCTTCAGCTTTTGGAGCCTCTGCTTCAGGAGCAGTAGCTTCAACTGCAGCAGTAGATTTTTTACGAGAACGTCTTGTCTTTGCAGCCTTCTTAACGGTAGCATCCTTCTTCATGTTCTCATCATAGTCGACGAATTCAATGAAGCACATGGAAGCATTATCGCCCAAGCGATTGCCAGTTTTGATGATACGAGTGTATCCACCCGGACGATCTGCAATCTTCTGAGAGATCTCTTTGAATAACTCCGTAACAGCAGCCTTGTCCTGAAGATCGCTGAATACGATACGTCTTGAATGAGTTGTATCCTCTTTAGACTTCGTGATAAGCGGTTCAACAAACTTGCGAAGTGCCTTAGCTTTAGCCGTTGTGGTAAACAGTCTCTTACTCTTGATAAGAGAAGCCGCCATATTGCAAAGCATAGCGTCACGATGCGTATTTGTACGACCCAAATGATTGATTTTTCTATTATGTCTCATCGCTAAAATTACTCTTTATCTAATTTGTATTTTGAAATATCCATACCGAATGAAAGGTTCAAGCCTTCAAGGAGTTCATCAAGTTCAGTGAGAGATTTCTTACCAAAATTGCGGAACTTCAACAGATCATTCTTATTGTACTTAACCAAATCTCCCAATGTCTCCACATCAGCTGCCTTCAGGCAGTTCAATGCTCTTACAGAGAGGTCCATGTCGGCCAGCTTGCTCTTCAGCAATTGACGCATGTGAAGGATCTCCTCATCGAATTCCTCATTATCACCCTGATCAACCGATTCGATTGAGATTTTCTCATCAGAGAAAAGCATAAAGTGATAAATAAGAATCTTTGCAGCCTCTTTCAAAGCCTCTTTCGGATGGATGGAACCATCAGTAGAAATTTCAAGAATAAGCTTTTCGTAATCTGTCTTCTGCTCGACACGATAGTTTTCGATAGAATACTTCACATTACGAATAGGTGTAAAAATAGAATCTATTGCTATGACATGAACATCAGCATTGGGATCTCTATTTTCGTCAGCTGGTACCCAACCACGACCCTTGTTAATGGTCAATTCAATCTGAACATTTGCACTTGGATCAAGGTGGCAAATTTCAAGATTAGGATTTAAAACAGAGAATCCTGTAAGCTGTTTGCCAATATCGCCGGCTTTGAACACTTCCGTTCCCGAAACCACAATACTTACTTTTTCATTCTCCATGTCATCCACAATACGTTTGAAACGAACTTGTTTCAAATTGAGGATAATGTTGGTTACGTCCTCTTTTACGCCCGGGATTGTATCAAACTCGTGCAATACACCGTCTATTTTAATAGATGTAATAGCAAAACCTTCAAGTGATGACAGAAGAATACGACGCAGAGCATTACCGATAGTAATGCCATAGCCGGGTTCCAACGGACGAAATTCGAATTTACCGAAGAAATTGTCCGCTTCCAACATTAATACTTTATCGGGTTTCTGAAATGCTAATATCGCCATGGAAATCAAATTAATTATTTAGAATACAATTCTACAATCGATTGCTCTTTAATATTTTCAGGAATGTCAGCTCTTTCAGGCAAATGAAGATATTTGCCACTTAAAGAATTCTGATCCCATTCGATCCAAGGATACTTGCTGTGATTGAAACCTGCCAAAGCATTCTCAACGACTTCAAGCGATTTGGACTTTTCACGTACACCGATAACCTGTCCAGCTTTTACAGAATAGGATGGGATGTTGACAACTTCACCATCAACAGTGATGTGACGATGAGAAACCAACTGACGAGCAGCAGCTCTTGTAGGAGCTATACCCATGCGGAATACGAGGTTGTCAAGACGGCTTTCAAGAAGCTGAAGTAAAACCTCACCGGTAATACCCTTAGAACTTGAAGCTTTCTCAAAGAGATTTCTAAACTGTCTTTCGAGAACTCCGTAAGTATATTTAGCTTTCTGTTTCTCACGAAGCTGATTGCCATACTCAGAAGTTTTTCTTTTTCTAGAGTTACCGTGTTGTCCAGGAGGATAGTTCTTTTTAGAAAGAGTCTTATCCGGTCCGAATATTGCTTCACCGAATTTGCGAGCAATTTTTGTTTTTGGTCCTGTATATCTTGCCATTTTATTTTTGTTTTAAATTTTCTGTCAGTGGATCAGAACTTGTGCAGCCGCGATTACAGAGATTGGAAGGTTCAAATGTAATCTATTCACAAAATTCAGCTCCTTCATAAGAAAAAAATTATACTCTTCTCTTTTTAGGAGGACGACAGCCATTGTGTGGCAGCGGAGTAACGTCGATGATCTCAGTTACCTCAATTCCGGCACCATGAATTGTTCTGATAGCAGATTCACGTCCATTGCCTGGTCCTTTAACATAAACTTTAACTTTACGAAGTCCAAGATCATAAGCTACCTTGGCACAATCCTGAGCTGCCATCTGGGCTGCATAGGGAGTGTTCTTCTTAGAACTTCTGAAACCCATTTTGCCAGCAGAAGACCAACTGATAACCTGGCCATCGCTGTTTGCCAGAGAAACAATAATATTGTTGAAAGAAGAATGAATGTGCGCTTGACCGAAAGCATCAACCTTAACGACTCTTTTCTTCGCTGCGACTGTTTTCTTTGCCATAATAATCTTATTTATTTAGTAGCTTTTTTCTTATTTGCAACCGTTTTCTTCTTACCCTTGCGAGTTCTTGCATTGTTCTTTGTGCTCTGACCTCTTACAGGAAGACCTACACGATGACGAACACCTCTATAACATCCAATATCCATCAGACGTTTGATATTCATTTGAACTTCTGAGCGAAGGTCACCTTCAACTTTAAACTCAGAGCCAATAATCTCACGTACCTTTGCAGCCTGTTCATCTGTCCAATCCTGAACCTTCAATCCTGGGTCAACTTCAGCCTTCTCCAAAATTGTCTTTGCAGCACTACGACCGATACCATAAATATAAGTCAAGGCGACTTCGCCTCTTTTGTTTTGCGGCAGGTCTACGCCAACTATTCTTATTGCCATACTTACTTATAATTTTTGCAAATTTACTAATTTAACCCTGACGTTGTTTAAACTTCGGGTTTTTCTTGTTAATTACATACAAGCGTCCTTTTCTTCTGACAATTTTGCAATCAGGTGTACGCTTTTTCAAAGAAGCTCTTACTTTCATATCTCTATTTTTTTATTTATATCTAAAAGCAATTCTACCTTTCGATAGATCATAAGGAGACATTTCAACTCTTACCTTATCTCCTGGAAGAATCTTAATGTAATGCATTCTCATTCTTCCGGAAATGTGAGCGGTAATCTCGTGACCGTTCTCCAATTCAACTCGAAACATTGCATTTGACAATGCTTCGACTATAACTCCATCTTGTTCAATTGCTGACTGTTTAGCCATATAAATCAATTTAAATTACTTTTCTTATTTAGCACATCTTCTAAAAAGTCAAATGAAGATAATATTTGAGGACCTTCTGGACGAATAGCAATGCAATGCTCATAATGTGCAGCCCATTTTCTATCGCGAGTCCGTATGGTCCAACCATCTTTTTCCATAACAACGGATTTACTTCCCATATTAATCATCGGTTCAATGCAAATACACATTCCCGACTTCAATAAAGGACCACTTCCCTTTCTTCCGTAATTGGGGACATCAGGAGATTCATGCATGTCATGACCAATTCCATGACCTACCAATTCTCTCACAACTGAATAGTGACGGCCTTCACAGTAATTTTGTACTGCATGTCCAATATCACCGATTCTATGTCCAACAATTGCATTCTTTATTCCTTCAAAGAGTGATTCTTTAGTTGTCTGCAATAAACGTTTCACTTCGTCTTTCACTTCGCCCACACAAAATGTAAAGGCTGAGTCTCCGACAAAACCGTTCAAAACAGTTCCACAATCGACCGATATAATATCTCCTTCCTTGAGAAAAATTCCAGAAGAAGGAATACCATGAACGATCTGTTCATTAATTGAAGTACATATCGAATTTGGGAAACCACCGTATCCCAAGAAAGCAGGTTTGGCACCGTTGTCACGTATAAATTCTTCGGCTATATGATCAAGCTGAAGCGTTGAAACCCCCGGAGATATATGCTTGGCAACCTCGCCAAGTGTTTTACCTACAAGTTGATTGGCTTCACGCATCAACTCAATTTCTTCATCCGTCTTCAGAAAGATCATCTATTAATAAGCAGCAATCGAACCTGTGCGGCCTTTAATTCTTCCTGATTTAAGCAAACCGTCATAATGGCGCATCAACAAGTGGCTCTCTACCTGTTGCAGGGTATCCAACACAACGCCGACGATGATCAACAAGGAGGTTCCACCAAAGAACTGGGAGAACTCTTGACTGACACCTGCAATTCTTGCGAAAGCCGGCATAATGGCGACAATAGCAAGAAAGATTGCTCCTGGCAGTGTGATTCTATCCATGATCATATCGAGATAATCTTTGGTTTGCTTACCTGGTTTGATACCTGGTATAAAGCCATTGTTTCTCTTTAAATCATCAGCCATCTGAGTAGGATTGATCGTGATTGCAGTATAGAAATAGGTGAAGACCAAAATCAATATTGCAAAGACGAAGTTGTACCAAAATCCGGAGTTATCCATAAATGCAGCCCAGAAAGGACTTTGATTACCTTGTGAAGAGAATCCTACAATAGAAATAGGGATAAACATGATTGCCTGAGCAAAGATGATAGGCATAACGTTTGCAGCATTTACCTTCAAAGGAATGTATTGACGGGCGCCTCCATATTGTTTGTTACCAATGATGCGTTTTGCATACTGTACAGGCACCTTACGGGTTCCTTGTACAAGCAGAATAGCACCTGCCATAACCAACAAGAGGAACAACATTTCAAACAGGAACATCACCAGACCACCAGTGCGTTCACTTGTTCTAGAAACGAATTCCTGGAAAAGTGAATGAGGGAGACGAGCAATGATACCAATCAAGATGATGAAAGATATACCATTACCAACACCCTTATCCGTTATTCTTTCACCCAGCCAGAGAATAAACATACTTCCGGCAGCAAGAATAATGGTAGATGAAATGGTGAACATGATACCTGCGGGCAGTGAAGCACCGGCAGAGCGAAGTTGCACACTAAGGTTGATCAAATAAGTCGGTCCCTGGAAAAGCAGAATCAGTACGGTCAGATATCTGGTCCACTGATTGATTTTCCTACGACCGCTTTCACCCTCACGCTGCAGCTTCTGGAAAGAAGGAACAGCAATAGCGAGCAACTGCATGACGATGGATGCGGAGATGTAAGGCATGATTCCCAATGCAAAAATAGATGCATTAGAGAAAGCACCACCTGAGAACATATCCAATAAGGCCAACAAACCGCCTCTCGTCTGCGCCTGCAATGCAGTCAAAGCACTAGGATCAATACCGGGAAGAACGACGAAGGTTCCAAAACGATAGATAGCTACGAGTAAAAAAGTAGTTATAAGACGTTTTCTAAGATCCTCGATCTTCCAGATATTTTTTATTGTATCAATCGCTTTCATAACTTAAATTTTAACAGCTGTTCCACCGACAGCCTGGATAGCTGCTTCTGCACTCTTTGAGAAAGCATGAGCCTCTACATCCAATTTAGCAGTAAGTGTACCCTTTCCAAGAATCTTAACCAACTGTGAAGAAGAAATAAAACCTGCATCTAATAATTCCTGAATACCGATCTTCTCGAGATTCTTGTCTTCAGCAAGTTTCTGAAGGGTGGAAATATTGATAGCTTTATATTCTACACGGTTAATATTCTTGAAACCAAATTTAGGTACACGTCTCTGAATTGGCATCTGGCCACCTTCGAAACCAATTTTGTTTTTGTAGCCGGATCTTGACTTGGCACCTTTGCTTCCGCGAGTGGAAGTACCGCCCAATCCAGAACCTGGACCACGTCCGATTCTTCTTCTTGAATGGGTAGAACCCTCTGCAGGTTTTAAATTTGATAAATCCATATTCTGATAATTTATTTATTTACCTATACTTATTTAACCACGGAAACCAAATGTTTCACTTTCTCCACCATGCCTAAAATAGCAGGAGTATCTTCGTGCTCAACGACATGGTTCATTTTCTTTAATCCCAGAGCATCCAGAGTTCTCTTTTGATCCTTCGGACAATTGATTCTGCTTTTAATCTGTTTAATTTTAATTGTTGCCATATTCAATTCCTCCGATTATCCTTTAAAAACCTTTGTAACATCAACTCCTCTGTTCTGAGCTACATTAAACGGACTTCTCAACTCGCCAAGAGCAGCTATTGTAGCTTTTACAAGGTTATGAGGGTTAGAAGATCCTTTTGATTTAGCCAAGACATCCGTGATACCTACACTTTCAAGGACGGCACGCATAGCACCACCGGCCTTAACACCCGTACCTGTAGAAGCAGGACGAATAATCACATGTGCACCACCAAACTTAGCTTCCTGATCGTGAGGAATGGTTCCTTTGAATACAGGTACTTTGATCAGATTTTTCTTAGCTGCTTCAACACCCTTAGAAATAGCTGTTGTTACTTCACCAGCTTTACCAAGGCCCCAGCCTACAATGCCATCTTCGTTTCCAACTACTACGATAGCAGCAAAACTGAATGTACGACCACCTTTCGTAACCTTAGTTACACGATTAATCGCTACCAGTCTGTCCTTCAACTCTATGTCGTTGGTTGATTTAACTCTATTATTTACCATCTTCATTAAAATTTAAGGCCGCCTTTACGTGCAGCATCAGCCAATTCTTTAATTCTTCCGTGATACAAATAGCCATTTCTATCGAAAACGACTGTTGCAACACCAGCTTCGATTGCTTTCTTCGCCAATTCGTCACCGACTTTAGCTGCAATTTCCTTCTTAGGCGCCTTCAATTCCATCTTTAAAGAGGAAGCGGAAACGATAGTCTTACCTGTCGTATCATCTATTACTTGAGCATAAATCTGCTTGTTACTTCTGAAAACAGTAAGACGCGGACGTTCAGTAGTACCGGAAATTCTTCCCCGGATACCTTTCTTTATCTTAATTCTTCTTTCAATCTTCGTTGTCATGATAATTCCAGTTTACTTAATTATTTAGCAGCCGTCTTACCTGATTTTCTACGAATCTCTTCTCCAACGAACTTAATACCTTTACCTTTATATGGTTCGGGCATTCTGAACGAACGGATTTTAGAACATATCTGACCGATCAACTGTTTGTCGGCAGATTCGAGAATAATAAGAGGATTCTTATTGCGCTCGGTCTTTGTTTCGACCTTTACCTCTTTCGGCAACTGCATATAGATATTGTGTGTATATCCCAATGAAAGATCAAGTACCTGACCTTCATTATTTACACGATAACCAACACCAACAAGTTCAAGTTGTTTCTTATAACCTTCAGATACACCTACAACCATATTATGGATGAGTGCGCGGTAGAGTCCGTGCATCTCACGGTGGATCTTATCATCAGTCGGACGAGTCAGCGAAACAACACCATCCTCGATCTTAACTTCGATATCCGGGTTAACTTTTTGTTGGAGTTCACCTTTGGGACCTTTAACGGTAACGACATTGTCTTTGATAGAGACAGTAACGCCGGCCGGAACCTGAATTGGTAATTTTCCTATTCTTGACATTTTACTTACCTCCTATCAATAAACATAACATAAAACTTCGCCACCAATCTTCAGCTCACTAGCTTCCTTGTTTGTCATAACGCCCTTAGAAGTTGAGAGAACCGCAATACCTAAACCGTTCAATACGCGAGGCATATCTTTATAACCCGTGTATTTACGCAAACCTGGAGTAGAAACTCGCTGGAGTTTCTTAATAGCACTCACCTTGTTAGCAACATCGTACTTCAAGGCGATTTTGATAGTCCCTTGGGGACCATCATCTACAAACTTAAAATTAAGAATGTAGCCCTTGTCGAAGAGAATCTTTGTGATTTCCTTCTTTAGATTTGACGCAGGCACTTCCACAACTCTGTGTTTAGCCTGAATTGCATTACGCAATCTGGTCAAATAATCTGCAATAGGATCTGTCATATATATTAAAAATTAAATTGATCCGGTCTATCCGGACAATATTTAAATAATTTACCAACTTGCTTTTCTAACACCCGGGATTAATCCATGAGATGCTAACTCTCGCAATTCTATACGTGAGATACCGAACTGACGAACGTATCCTTTAGGACGACCTGTAATCTTGCAACGATTGTGCAAACGAACAGGAGAAGCATTTTTGGGAAGCGCCTGTAAAGCCTCATAATTGCCCTCTTTCTTGAGCTGAGCTCTTTTAGCGGCATATTTAGCTACAAGTTTCTCTCTTTTAAGCTCGCGAGCTTTTAATGATTCCTTTGCCATAACTTACTTAGTCTTTTTTTCATTTTTAAAAGGCAATCCAAATTCTCTCAACAGAGCATAGCCTTCTTCATCTGTTTTCGCAGAGGTCACAAAGGTAATATTCATTCCCATAATTTTTGTTATCGAATCGATATTAATTTCAGGGAAAATAATCTGTTCACGAATGCCGAGCGTATAATTTCCTTTTCCGTCTAACTTACTTTCAATACCTTTAAAGTCACGGATACGAGGCAAAGCGATACGTACAAGTTTCTCAAGGAACTCATACATCTGCTCTCTTCTCAGAGTAACCATAACGCCGATTGGCATCTTCTTACGTAATTTGAAATTGGAAATATCCTTTTTAGATATGGTGGCTACAGCTTTCTGACCGGTAATAGCGGTTAATTCACTAACAGCTACATCGATGATCTTCTTATCAGCAGAAGCCATACCTAAACCTTCATTTACAACTATTTTCTTCAACACCGGTATCTGCATAGCCGATGAATAGTTGAATTCTTTCTTCAAAGCAGGAACGATTCTGTCCTGATATTCTTTTTTAAGATTGGCAGTATTACTCATTATTTAATTACCTCCCCTGATTTTTTAGAATAACGAACTAAAGAACCTTTCTCATCCAATTTGCGTCCGATACGAGTCGGTTTTCCTGATTTCGGATCAAGAACATTCAAATTAGAAAGATGAATAGGTGCTTCCTTCTTTGTAATTCCTCCCTGAGGACTTTTAGCATTGGGCTTGGTATGCTTTGATACCATGTTGATACCCTCAACGATAGCGCGTCTTTCACTGACGAGCACTTTAAGCACACGACCAGTTTTACCTTTATCTTCTCCGGCATTTACAAAGACCGTATCGCCTTTTTTAATATGTAATTTACTCATTACCTTTAGATTTACTTTTTTAAAGCACTTCAGGTGCAAGTGAAACAATCTTCATATTTGTTGCACGGAGCTCCCTTGCAACCGGACCAAAGATACGGCTACCACGGATATCACCTCCTGGATTCAACAAAACACATGCGTTATCATCGAAACGAATATAAGAACCATCCGTACGACGAACCTCTTTTTTTGTACGAACGATGACAGCTTTAGAAACTGCACCCTTCTTAATATCACTTGATGGGATTACGCTTTTGATTGCAACCACGATGATATCACCTACTGTTGCATAACGTTTTCTGGTTCCGCCTAAGACACGGATACACAAAGCCTCACGCGCGCCACTATTATCAGCGACTACTAATCTAGTTTCTTGTTGTACCATGTTTACTTAGCTTTTTCAATTATTTGAACCAATCTCCATCTCTTTGTCTTGCTCAGCGGGCGGGTTTCCATAATTTTTACGGTATCACCTACATTGCATTCATTTTTCTCATCGTGAGCGTGATATTTTTTTGTCTTGCTGACGAACTTGCCATAAATGGGGTGTTTTTCCTTCCATTTAATTACAACCGTGATGCTTTTGTCCATCTTGTTGCTGGTTACCACGCCCGTTCTTTCTTTTCTTAAATTTCTTGTTTCCATCGAGCTTATTTATTATTAAGTTCTCTTTGGCGCAATTCCTGCTTCATGCGCGCAATGTTTCTACGCTGCTGCTTGATTTGAGCAGGATTATCCAAAGGAGAGATGCTGTGGTTGATCTTCTTTTGGTTATAAGAAACGACCTCTGCATCAATTCTCTCGCGCAACTCTTTATCGCTTAATTCTCTTACTTCTGCTATTTTCATGACGGTCACGAATTTTGATTTTGAATGTCATAATCACGTCTGACTACCATTTTTGTGGTAACAGGCAATTTTTGTGCTGCCAAACGCAGAGCCTCCTTAGCGACTTCGAAAGATACACCTTCGACTTCGAATAACATACGACCGGGAGCAACCGGCGCAACAAATCCTTCGGGATTACCTTTACCTTTACCCATACGTACATCCAAAGGCTTCTTTGTTATAGGTTTATCAGGGAAGATACGAACCCAAACCTGACCTTGGCGCTGCATGTAACGAGTTACAGCAACACGAGCGGCCTCAATCTGGCGTCCCGTAATCCACTTCATTTCTAACGACTTTATACCAAATGATCCGAATGCCAACTGATTGCCGCGCTGAGCTTCGCCCTTAATACGGCCTTTCTGTGACCTTCTAAATTTGGTTTTTTTAGGTTGTAACATTGCTTACTGAATTCTAATGTTTAACGATTAGTTCTTTTTCTCTTAAAGTTTCTGTCTCTTCTTTCACCATTGTTATCACCTCTACGAACAGAGTCTTTCGTTGCGGTGAAATTAGGAGCAAGATCCTTCTTTCCATAAACTTCTCCACGGCAAATCCAAACCTTAACGCCAACCAAACCCACCTTTGTCAGAGCCTCTGCCAAAGCATAGTCGATATCAGCACGGAATGTGTGAAGTGGAGTTCTACCTTCCTTGAACATCTCAGAACGAGCCATTTCTGCACCATTCAAACGGCCAGAGACTTGTACCTTAATGCCTTCTGCGCCCATGCGCATTGTGGAAGCAACAGCCATCTTGATTGCACGACGATAAGCTATCTTTCCTTCCAATTGACGTGCGATATTGTTGGCAACAATAACAGCGTCAAGTTCGGGACGTTTAACTTCGAAGATATTGATCTGAACATCCTTATCCGTGATTTTCTTCAACTCTTCTTTCAGCTTATCTACTTCCTGTCCGCCCTTACCAATGATAAGACCTGGACGAGATGTACATACAGTGATCGTAATCAGTTTGAGCGTACGCTCAATAACGATACGAGATACACTGGCTTTTGATAGACGAGCATTCAGATATTTGCGGATCTTACTGTCCTCAAGAAGAGTGTCACCGTAATTCTTTCCGCCATACCAATTGGAATCCCATCCACGGATTATTCCTAAACGATTACTTATCGGATTTACTTTCTGTCCCATCTATCAATCAATTTTGACTATCTTTTTTATTCAGTGTATCTACAAACAGAGTCACATGGTTCGAACGTTTACGAACTCTGTAACCTCTTCCCTGCGGAGCTGGACGCATTCTCTTTAATGTTGTAGCGCAATCAACGCTGACAGCAGAGATATACAGTTCACCCGTTTCGGCTTTCCGTTCATTTTTCTGCTCCCAGTTAGCAATAGCTGAACGAAGCAGTTTTTCTACTTTAGCTGAAGCTTCTTTATTAGAGAACTTCAAAATACCAAGAGCTCTGAACACTTCCACACCACGGATCATGTCTATAACAAGACGCATCTTACGTGGAGAAGAAGGAACATTACGCAATTTAGCGAAACTCTCAGCTTTTCGAGCTTCTTTTCTTGCTTCAGCTGATATTCTTTTTCTAGCACCCATTTTATTCGATTCTTTTTTATTTCAGATTCTTCTTTCCCATGTACACACGGCATCAATCTTTTTTGTTGCCAGCATGACCACGGAATGTACGAGTGGGAGAAAACTCTCCCAGCTTGTGGCCGACCATATTCTCAGTAATAAAGACGGGGATAAATTTATTCCCGTTGTGCACAGCAATAGTATGGCCTACAAAATCCGGCGAAATCATTGAAGCTCTTGCCCAAGTCTTGAGAACAGCCTTTTTACCTGCTTCATTCATTGCGAGAACGCGGTTTTCAAGCTTTACATCAATATAAGGGCCTTTTTTTAACGAACGACTCATAGTTTTCTAATTTAAGCGGATTTATTTAGTTCTTCTTTCAATGATATACTTCGACGAATGCTTCTTCGGAGCTCTTGTCTTCAAGCCCTTTGCATACAAACCGTTACGAGAACGGGGATGTCCGCCGGAAGCACGTCCTTCGCCACCACCCATTGGGTGATCAACAGGATTCATAACGACGCCACGGTTGTGTGGACGACGACCTAACCATCTAGAGCGACCAGCTTTACCGGATTTCTCCAAGCCGTGATCTGAATTGCCGACACTACCGACAGTAGCCTTACAAGCAGCTAAAATCTTACGTGTTTCACCTGAAGGCATCTTAATAATTGCATAATCGCCTTCCTTTGAAGTCAACTGAGCAAAAGCTCCAGCAGAACGCACCAATTTGGCGCCCTGACCCGGACGAAGCTCAATGTTATGGATAATTGTACCAACAGGAATATTTGCCATTGGCAAAGTATTACCTATTTCAGGAGCAGCTGTACTGCCTGAAAGCACTGTTTGGCCAACTTCCAGTCCGTTCGGAGCGATGATGTAGCTCTTTGCTCCGTCGGCATAATACAACAGTGCAATACGTGAAGTACGATTCGGATCGTATTCAATTGCTTTAACTGTTGCGGGAACGCCATCCTTGTTTCTCTTGAAGTCGATCAATCTGTATTTGCGTTTGTGACCTCCACCGATATAACGCATAGTCATCTTACCGGTATTGTTACGTCCGCCTGTACTTCTCTTACCAACTACAAGAGACTTTTCTGGTGTATTCTTTGTGATAGTGTCGAATGCACCAATAATCATGTGTCTCTGCCCTGGTGATGTGGGCTTTAATTTACGTATTCCCATTTCTATTATTAGATATTACTAAAGAAATCAATTGTTTCTCCCTCTTTCAAAGTGATGATTGCCTTCTTATAAGCATTCATCTTTCCTTTGATAACACCTGATTTTGTGTAACGGCTCTTTTTCTTGCCGGGATAATTGATAGTATTCACGCTTACTACATGAACATTGTACATATCCTCTACGGCTTTTTTAATCTGCTGTTTATTAGCATCAGGTGAAACTCGCAAACCATAACGGTTAGAGATCTTCTCTGTAATCTTTGTTAACTTTTCAGTAACAATCGGTTTGATAATAATTCCCATTGTTCGTCCCTCCTTATGCTTTTAAAAGTTGATCAATAGCAGCAATAGAGCTTTCTGTAAGGACAAGTCTTGCAGAATCCATTACATTGTATGTATTCAATTCAGAAGCCTGAATCACATTAACCTTCTGAAGGTTACGTGCAGAAAGACATACATTATCATTTTTCTGTGATAAAACCATCAGAATCTTCATATCATCGAGCTTAAGATTCTTTGTAAAAGCAACAAATTCTTTCGTCTTCGGAGCTTCAATATTCAAATCTTCAACTACAACGATAGCATTATCTTTAGCTTTGTATGCAAGAGCTGAATTACGAGCCAAAAGTTTGACTTTCTTATTCAGTTTAAAACTATAATCACGTGGTTTCGGACCAAAGACACGAGCACCACCATGCAGAAGCGGAGAGTTGATATCACCACGACGGGCACCACCACCACCTTTCTGACGGATCAGTTTTCTTGTACTTCCTGAAAGCTCACTTCTCTCTTTAGATTTGTGAGTTCCCTGTCTTTGATTAGCCATAAACTGTTTAACAGCCATGTAAATTGCATGGTCGTTCGGTTCAATAGCGAAGATATCGTCGCTCAACGAAACCTTTCTGCCGGTATCTTCTCCCTTGATGTTATATACGCTCAGTTCCATTATTTTTCTATTAATAAGATTGAACCATTGGCACCGGGAACGGAGCCTTTTACCAACAAAAGATTGTGTTCCGGCATAACCTTTATCACCTGTAAGTTCTGAACAGTCACCCGTTCATTTCCTAACTGTCCTGCCATACGCATTCCTTTGAATACAGATGCAGGGTAAGAACATGCACCGATACTACCTGGTGAACGCTGACGGTCACTCTGACCATGAGTCATCTGGCCTACGCCACCAAAACCATGACGTGTAACAACGCCCTGGAAACCTCTACCTTTAGATGTGCCGCAAACGTCAACGAAAGCAGCATCCTGCAAATAATCCACAGTGATTACATCACCGGGTTGATGTGCAGTTTCGAAATTTTTGAACTCGGCCAAGTATCTCTTGGGAGTCACTCCTGCCTTTTTCAGATGTCCCAACTGGGGTTTGGTGAGGTGCTTTTCCTTGTCATCTTTGAAACCAAGTTGAACAGCCTCATAACCATCTTTCTCGACAGTTTTGATTTGAGTGACTACACAAGGACCCACTTCGATAACAGTGCATGGAAGATTTTTTCCCTCGGCACTGAATACGGATGTCATTCCGATTTTTTTTCCTAATAATCCTGGCATTTCACTAAATATTTAAATAATTACTACACTTTAATCTCTACTTCAACACCGCTCGGCAATTCGAGTTTCATCAAAGCATCAACAGTTTTAGCCGTTGAGCTATAGATGTCAATCAATCTCTTGTAGGAAGAGAGCTCGAACTGTTCGCGAGACTTCTTGTTTACAAAAGTAGAGCGATTCACCGTAAAGATACGCTTATGCGTTGGCAGAGGAATCGGTCCACTTACGACCGCGCCTGTCGTCTTTACGGTCTTTACAATTTTCTCGGCAGATTTATCCACCAGAGAGTAATCGTAAGACTTTAACTTAATTCTGATCTTTTGGCTCATATCTTATTAGTTTATTCAATTTATTTGATCAAATCGACGCGTCCCTGAACTTCCGTCAACACCTGTTTAGCGATGGTAGAAGAAACCTGGGCGTAATGAGAGAATTGCATTGAAGAGGTTGCACGTCCTGAAGTGATGGTACGTAAAGCAGTTACATAGCCAAATGTTTCAGCCAATGGAACAGTTGCTTTTACAATACGTGCACCTGTACGGCTTGATTCCATACCTTCAACCTGACCACGACGTTTATTGAGATCGCCGATAACATCACCCATACTTTCCTCAGGTGTTACAACTTCGATCTTCATAATCGGTTCCATCAGAACTGGACCTGCTTTTTCAGAAGCATTTTTGAATGCCTGCAAAGCAGCGATTTCGAATGAAATCTGATCTGAGTCAACGGGATGGTAAGAACCATCAATCAACGTGACTTTAAGTTTATCAAGAGGATAGCCGGCGAGAACACCATTCTTCATAGCTTTCTCAAAACCTTTCTGAACGGAAGGAATGAATTCCTTCGGAACATTACCACCCTTTACCTCATCAACAAACTGAAGTGCTCCCTGGAAATCTGCAGGTGCTGGTTCAATACGAACGATGATATCTGCAAATTTACCACGACCACCAGACTGTTTCTTATAAACCTCTCTCAGTTCAACAGGCTTGGTGATAGCTTCCTTGTAAGAAACCTGAGGACGACCTTGATTACATTCAACCTTGAACTCACGGCGGAGACGGTCGATAATAATATCAAGGTGCAACTCACCCATACCACTAATAACGGTCTGACCTGTTTCCTGATTGGTCTGTACACGGAAAGTTGGATCTTCCTCCGCCAGTTTTGCCAAGCCATTGTCAAGTTTCTCCAGGTCGGCCTGGGTTTTCGGCTCAACAGCTACTCCGATAACGGGATCAGGGAATTCGATAGATTCAAGAGTAATGGGGTGTTCCTCAGCACATAATGTATCACCGGTTCTGATATCCTTAAAGCCTACTGCAGCACCAATATCACCGCAACCTAAAGCCTCGATAGGATTCTGTTTATTAGAGAACATCTGGAACAATCTGGAAATACGTTCCTTTTTGCCTGAACGTGTATTCAGGACATAAGAACCTGCAGGTATAGAACCAGAATAAACTCTGATATAGCAGAGACGTCCTACATACGGATCCGTTGCAATCTTGAATGCCAAACTACACATCGGGTCCTCGAATACGGGACGACGTGACAGAACGACAGAAGAATCTGAAGGATCCGTACCTTCGATGGCCGGTGTGTCTTCAGGACTTGGAAGATATGCGCAGACAGCATCAAGCAGTGTCTGAACACCTTTATTCTTAAAAGATGATCCGCAAATCATCGGGCTGAGCTTCATGCTAATTGTTGCATTACGCAAAGCACGTTTAATCTCCTCTTCCGTAATAGTAGAAGGATCATCGAAATATTTCTCCATCAGAGCATCGTCTGATTCAGCCAATGTCTCGAGCATTTTATCGCGATACTCTTCTGCTTCACTCTGAAGATCTGCAGGAATATCTTCAATATCATACTCAGCGCCCATCGTCTCATCATGCCAATAGATAGCCTTCATAGCGATCAAATCTACAACACCCTTGAATTTCTCTTCAGAACCGATAGGAATCTGAATAGGACAAGGATTTGCACCTAAGATTGCTTTCACCTGACGGCATACTTCAAAGAAGTCTGCACCAGAGCGGTCCATCTTATTTACATAACCGATACGAGGAACATTATATTTGTCTGCCTGACGCCAAACGGTTTCAGACTGAGGCTCAACACCACCGACAGCGCAGAATGTTGCAACTGCACCATCCAATACACGAAGAGAACGTTCAACTTCAACAGTGAAATCAACGTGCCCTGGGGTGTCAATCAAATTAATCTTATATTTATTACCTGAGTAATTCCAATAAGCTGTTGTTGCAGCTGAAGTAATTGTGATACCGCGCTCTTGTTCCTGAGCCATCCAATCCATCGTGGCAGCTCCATCATGCACCTCACCGATTTTATGAGTCAAACCGGTGTAGTAAAGAATACGTTCAGAAGTCGTAGTCTTACCTGCATCGATATGCGCCATGATACCGATATTTCTGGTGAATTTCAGCCGCTCGTCTGTTGTTGTTGCCATCTTTACTTCAGCTTAATTAAAATCTAAAATGAGCAAATGCACGGTTTGCTTCAGCCATGCGGTGCATATCCTCTTTACGTTTGAAGGCGTTACCCTGATTGTTGTAAGCATCAACAATCTCAGCCGACAGCTTGTCAGCCATCGTCTTGCCACCACGTTTACGTGAGAATATGATTAAATTCTTCATTGAAATTGACTCTTTACGGTCGGGACGGATTTCAGTAGGAACCTGAAAAGTAGCACCGCCGACACGACGTGACTTAACCTCAACCTGAGGAGTGATGTTGTCAAGAGCAGCTTTCCAAATCTCCAAAGCTGACTTTTCTTCGTTAGGCAATTTTGCCTTAACAGCGTCCAATGCAGCATAGAAGATAGCAAATGCTGTATTCTTCTTGCCGTCATACATCAAATGGTTGACGAATCTCGTCACCTTCACATCACCATAGACTGGATCCGGGAGGATCTGTCTCTTTTTTGGTTTTGTTTTTCTCATTGTCTTAATAAATTACGTTTTTGTTCCTTGGTTGCCTTCATTGTCTTCAACGGTTCCGCCGAACCATTTACTCAACCTATAGCCTGTTCCAAATAACTCAAACCAGCTTGTAATACAAAATTTTTAGTTTCTCAAATTTTCTGAAAAGGAATCATCTTACTTCTTAGCGGAAGCCTTCGGTCTCTTTGCCCCGTACTTAGAACGACGCTGTGTTCTTGCGTTGACACCAGCCGTATCCAAAGTTCCACGAACAATGTGATAACGTACACCTGGAAGATCCTTCACACGTCCACCACGTACAAGCACGATTGAGTGCTCCTGCAGATTGTGACCTTCTCCCGGAATGTAAGAGTTAACCTCTTTGCCATTGGTTAAACGTACTCTCGCCACCTTGCGCATTGCAGAGTTCGGCTTCTTAGGCGTTGTCGTATATACACGTACACATACGCCACGTCTTTGTGGGCATGAATCAAGTGCAGGTGACTTGCCTTTAATCGTAAGAGTTTCCCTTCCTTTTCTAACTAATTGCTGAATTGTAGGCATTTCTTCTTATTTTTAATCTATCTTGATAATATTCTTTTTTGTTCGGACTGCAAAGATACAACTATTTTCCATAACCACAACCTTCGCTATGATTACTTTTTCGTCTACTCTGCGCGAAAACGCGGCAAAGTTATTCCATTTTCATAGGATTCATCTCTATACAGACGAATAATTTTATTGTTATTATAAATAATTAACAAAACGATTTCTTTCAATAAGAACTTGATCGCCTTCTGTGATTCAATCTTTCGGTCAATTTCTCTGTTCAGCGGACTTGAATTCCATTGACCTTGGCAATTTCGATTACAGTCATTTGAAACTATAAATATTGAAATCTGCGTTTATGACAATAGTCATTTTATTAAATATCAATAGACTTTCTCAATAGTGATAAAGAGCATGGAAATCAAAGCTCTTTTTTCATCATTCCAGCTTAGGAAATCATTTTTCTTCGGTTATACGTATATATAGATGTATAAGCTACTTGAAACGCTTATCAAGTTCCTCATCCGAGATAAGCGTGATAATGGTTTGACCGTCAGGTGTCAAATTGGGATTCGCACAAGAGAAAAGATCGGCGATAAGTTGATCTATCTCTTCCGACATCAATTTCTTTCCGACTGGAATAGCAGCCGAACTGGCCATAGAAAAGGCTATTGATTCAGCTATTTTACGAGTCGCATTTAACTCTGTTTCAATTGTCTGTGCAACAATATCCTTAAGAAGCGAAACAGCATTGACTCTACCCAAGCCATTGGGCAATCCATTTATTGACCATTTATCATCGCCCAAGTCTTCGAGAGCAAATCCAGCACCTTGCAGATCGGATAAGATAGAGCGCAACGTAATGACTTCCGAAGACGTAAATTCAATCACTTCCGGAAAGAGTTCCTGTTCGACAACGCCTTCTCGTTTGGAGACCATAGCCAAGAATCGGTCATAAAGGATACGGAAATGTGCGCGATGCTGATCGATGAAAGCCAATCCAGAACCTAAAGCGGTTACAATATATTTCCCTTTGTATTGATAATTCTGAATGGACAGGGCTTTAGCGGAAACGAATTCCGTATCGTCATCGAATGTCAATGATTCTTTATGAGGCTGTTCCTCTTGCATCTCCGGTTTCCGAAGTTCATTTTTTTCAGCGGTAAAACTTTCGTACAGTTTTTCCCAATCGAAGCCCTTGGTTTTAGATTCCTTCTTCGTATTAGCAAAAGGAGAATAGGTAGGATCAACTTGTATCGGCGGAAGCGAATTGGTGACGTTACGAGAGGAGGAATTATAAACAGGAATACTTTTCAAAGATGCATTTGTCTCTGAATCCTGAAAATCTATTGTGGGAACGGCGCTCTGTTTAGCCAATGCTTCTCTGATGCAAGCCACCAGAATCTGACGGATAGGAAGTTCATTTTCAAACTTAATCTCGGTCTTTGTCGGATGGATGTTCACATCGATCTCAGACGGGTCAAGCTGGAAATAGATAAAATAGCCCGGACAATCACCCTCAGGAATCAGTCCTTCAAATGCCTCCATTACTGCTTTGTGAAACATCGGATGTTTCATAAAACGTCCATTCACAAAGAAATATTGAAACGCACCACGACGGCGAGCCGCATCTGGAGTAGTTACATAGCCGGAAATAGTAGCCAGAGAACTTTGGGCATTAATATTGAGAAGCTTGTCATTAAGTGACTTTCCGAATACATTCAGAATGCGTTGTCTCTGCACAGACTGCGGAAGATTCAGAATCTGTGCACCGTTGTGAATGAGAGTGAGATTCAAATCAGGATGAACAAGAGCGACTCGTTCGAACTCAGTGATAATATTACGAAGCTCGACTTCGTTCGATTTCAAAAATTTTCGTCTTGCCGGTACATTAAAGAATATGTTCTTCACCTGAAAATTACTGCCTTCGGCACAAGCATCAGGCGTACATCCTTCCATCTTTGAACCCGTAAAGCTGAGCGAAGTACCGATCTCAGCTCCATGTGGTTTGGTACGAAGTTCGACTTGAGACACGGCAACAATTGAAGCAAGTGCTTCGCCTCTGAAACCCATCGTATGCAATGCGTAGAGATCATCCACCGTAGAGATCTTGGATGTGGCGTGTCTCTCAAATGCCAACACAGCATCTGACTCCGACATTCCTTTGCCATCATCGATGACCTGAATCAACGTCCTTCCTGCATCCTTTACAACAACTTGAATGGTATGAGCATCAGCATCGACAGCATTCTCCATCAGTTCCTTAACGACGGAAGCTGGTCTTTGGATCACCTCTCCTGCCGCTATCTGATTGGCTATGTTATCGGGTAAAAGATGAATAATGTCGCTCATGCCAATACAATCACTTGAGGAAGAGATACCAGAAGATGACAAACAAAACAGCAATAATCACAGCCAATCTCACATTTCTCGTATTACGGCTGCGAGATTCGTCACCGCGATCGATACTGCGTTTCAGGTGGGACGTCCCTTCTACGAACGAACCTTTAATCTCAGTCTTATATTCTTCAAGTGATTCCTGTCCGTCATCCATTCCCATCTCTCGTTTGATCTTTCGAACTCGTTTATCGATTTCCTCCTTATGAGGATCCCAATAGATAGGTTTGTGATCAAACTGACGCGGGTGACGCGGATTGTAGAATGATGAAAATAGTGCCATATCTGTTCTTATTTATACTAATTTTCTGCTAATGTACGAATTTATTGCTTCTCTTGGGCTTTTCTGCCGCTTTCTTCTTCACAGCCTTGAAAACATCTGCTGAACTGAGCGGTCTCAGATAATCATACCAATAAAAATCCTTTAAGGTCTTATCCGCAAGAGTCAAATCCGGAATAGGAGTTAATGACCCCACAGGATTAGGCCAGATCTTCAGCTTATCAAGTTTATTGTCCTTCAGCCATATCGTCAGGAATCCACTTTGAGTCTTATTCAGTCCCACCATGCTTCCATCCTTCTCAGCGGGATAAAATATGGATTCCGCGCTGCCTGAAACTTCTATCTGGTTGACTGTTTTCCCATCGAAATAGGCTTTCAGATCATCTCCCTTTAACTGATTATAAGACGCCGTATCCACCTGTGCGATGGCAAACGCATATCGTTTCACATGAACATGATCTACGGTCGTATCTCGGAAATAGACTTCTATCGTATCGCCGTACAACTGATATTGATCGTTCCATAAGACAGGATCGTCAAACATCCTAAGGACAGAATCCTGCGTCTGGAACATCATGGAATCACAGACTCCCTGTAGATCACTTCTGTAAAAGCGAACGCCTCGATATGCATATATATCTCTTTTCGTCGAGTCGATCGTAATCAAACGCAATGTATCCGCATGAAGATAAAGCGTATCGCCTTGACTGTATTCTCTCAACAATGCACTGTCAGTTGCCATCGCATAATCGGTTTTCTCATTGTAAAAACCATACTGACCTTCCAGCTTCGCCTTCTTCACGGTATCTTCCAGGATCATATTTCCATGAACTTCACCCGTTCCTTCTCCTTTATTATAATAAATAGTATCGCCGGTCAATGTTCGCGAGCCGGAGAAAACAATGGAACGATCCAACAACGCTGACGTGTTTTTCTGTGTATCGTACCAGCCTCTCGAAGAATAGACGGTTCCGCTATCAGTAGCAATGACGGACGGCCCTAAGATAGTCGCTATCTTGGTAATCGTATTATAATGGAGCGTATCCGAATAAAGAGTGAAATCAGGATTGTCAAGACGAACACTATCATTGAATTCACAAAGTTTGGTTTCCGGAGAATACTGTCCATAATAAGAAGAGAGCTGATTCAACGTATCCACGATTAAACCGCCATCGAAATAATAACCGATATTAGGAAGCCGTTCGTAATTCAAACTATCCGTAAAGAGCGTAACATCGCGGTCAACCATGCGGACATTCTCGCGAAGATAAGCAATACGACTATTTCCATCATAGAAAAGATAATTTCCATATACAAACAACGTATCGCCCTGCGTCATTTTTACATTATTGAAGGCTTCAAAGGAGTTACTTGCTTCGTAGAAGAAAGCACTATCACAATGCATATACGCATTGTCGTGACGGAAACATACATTACCCGTCAAGATCTGTGCATCAGGATTCAAGAGTTTGTCGTAAGAGAGAAGGTCAGCATGTTCAAGGTAGACCTTAGTCAATTTCTTATTGTGTCCCTTACCTTGTTTAGCTGCAGCTTTATCCGATTGCTTCTTGGCTGCTTCCTGAGCTTCTTCGGTAGGCTTTAAAGAAGCTTGTGTATCATCAATAACCGGATGTTTCTTTGTACCTTCTTTAGGTGCATATTTCTTTGGATTCTGCAACAGATTGTTTTGCGGTAAGTTCTGTGGTTGCGGCTTCGCTTTTACCTGAACGTTTTGCTTCAGATATTGGTGAGGATTGACGTACATCGATCCTTCGGCAAAGACCCACGCCGCCAGAACACACAGGATAACAACAAGTGTTGACTTGAATCCACCTTTCATTTCTTAATCCATCCGGGATATTTAAAATCACAGTTCTGCCAGCCGTCCGCTATGCGCACGTAGGTCGTCTTCTGTTTACTTAAGATCCAATTCTGAAGGAGCTGGTTGCGTTTCTGCGTTTCGACCATCGTTTTGATGGCTTGGTAGTCGTCTGTCAGATTCGCTACATGTCCTTCGGTACGTGCTTTCAGTTTTACGATAGCTACAACCTCCTGCTGTTTAGACGTAATCATAGAGAAAGGACGAGAGATCTCTCCTACTTTCAATGTATCAACCACTTTGCCTATCTCCTGAGGAAGCTCCTGCATCTCGAATTTAGGTGTACTATAGTTCTCACTTTCGTAAGACTGGTTAACCATCAAACCTTTATTATTACGTGTGTCTTTATCTGCAGAAAGATAGGTAGCAGCCTCTTCAAAGTTAAATTTGCCATTGTTGATATTCTGATAGATCGAATCCAAACGAGAGGTTGCTTCAGTCATCTCTTTTTCGGAGACTTTCGGTTTCAAAAGAATATGACGGACATTGATACGGTCACCCCGTTTTTCTATCAGCTGAATAATGTGATAGCCATATTCTGTCTGAACGATCTGCGATACTCGTTTCGGATCCGTAAGGTTGAATGCCACATTGGCGAACTCGGGGAGCAACTGACTCTTGCTCATGAAGCCCAATTCACCGCCTCGAGCTGCTGACTCAGGATCTTCTGAATAAAGTCGGGCCAGCGTTGAGAACTCCATCTTGCCGGATGTTGCCTGTTCTGTAAAATCACGCAGGCGGGCCTTGATGGCGTCAGTCTCTTCAAAAGGGATCTGTGGTTCCAAGGTAATAATTTCTACTTGAACCTTAGTCGGAATATTTGGAAGACTGTCTTTCGGCAGATCATTATAATAATTGCGGACATCTGATGGTGTGAGCTTGATATCGCCTACAAGATTATGCTGCAGTTGCTGGATGATCTGCTGTTCTTCAACCATATCTTTACGTTCCTCTTTGATAGCTGAATACTTCTTGCCGAAATACTCTTCGAGTTTCTCTTTGGAACCGATCTGGTTCGTTGCGTAGTTCATCCATTGCTCAACACTCTGGATAACGGAACTTTCGCTTACTTTGATACTATCCAGCTTTGCTTGGTTAAGATACAGTTTTTGAACGGCGAGCTGTTCGGGAATGATGCAATATGGATCGCCATCGAAGCGTTGACCTTCATTTTGCATATAGAGACGTTGTGATTCCACATCTGAACGAAGAATCGCATCATCACCAACCACCCAAACGATCTCATCAATGACATTCTCCTGTGCGAACATAGAGATCGTACAAGAGACCATAAGCATAATGAACAAAACCTTTTTCATCATCAGATTCTTTTATTATTTCAAACTGCGGCGTGTTTTTTAAGCCGCGAATCAACCTCATCAAGATCATTTCATTCTCATATTGCCATGAGACGGCCGTCAATTACCCAGTTTGTCGAGTAATTTCCAATTGACGACTACAGGATACTTCTCTGTAAGACGTTTCACCCAAGCCTCCTCAGCCTGCTTCTGTTCTGCAGCAGGTTTGCTCCAAACTTCTCTATTGCTGACATCGAACAGAAGAATGCCGTCGCGGTATTCCTGCATGAGGAGATCAAACTCCGGATGATTCTTCTTCATGTTGGCCTGCTCTAGAGAAACGCACGACTCATGTAAATATAATGAATAAACATCTTTCAAAAAATCCCCAGCATACGTCTTAGATGAGAATGGGAAACGGAACACGTAGGATGTGAAATCCTTTTGTGAATAGGTTTTGCCACCTATCTCAAACAAAGGTTTGTTC
>CAZIVE010000025.1:12365-30703 GCA_964542435.1 uncultured Parabacteroides sp. | reverse complement strand
TCTCTGGCGTTCGGCATAATGCAAGCGAGCTTGCTTCTGCCCTCACTGGTGAGACAATTCTGCAAAGGAATCCGCCTTCGCGGATTATAAGACCCATATAAATACTTCCTCTACATATATTCCCTTGAACCACATCTTTATAATTAAGTGGCTTGTTTCGCGTAATAAATTTCCATAGCCTTGTTTATTCGTAATTCAAGATGTATGAAAATGACATGATTCGTTTTTATCGGACAATCCTAATTTTAATTATACCGAATTCGGTACAATTAAAAATGCGTCTCTACGATTCTCCCTCTTCCCCTTCCTTAAATATGTTCTTCCGAAAAACGGTTGTTCCAGGGATTTTATATAACTTTGCCCTAAGTTGTAACTCCTTATGAAATAACAGACGTTCACTGACGTTTAGAAAGCAACGGAAGATTTCCGCAGGAGAAGAAGTGATTTACTCAAACTCATTTCCATTGGTAGGAAGAGAGTGTAATATAGAGCAAGAAATGAAGAAATTATGGTTTATCCCACTGGGCATGGCTCTTTTGAGCATGCCGGTCAACGGACAGAGAAACGTTCAGCTGCAAGCGGCCGACAGGCTGTTCGTGGAAGGTCAGGAGATGTACGCCCTCAAGAACTTCAACGGTTGTATCGACAAACTGACTGCTTACAAACTGCACGCCAAGGATGCGGATCTGATCCAGGAAGCGGATTTCCTGCTGGCTTGCTCTGCTGACGAACAGGGTACAGCGGATGCCGAACAGCTCCTCAAGGATTATCTTGAGAATTATCCGGATACGCGCCATGTCGATGAGGTCTCGTTCCGCATCGGCTCGCTCCATTTCGGACGCGGCGAATATGAAAAGGCTGCCTATTGGTTCAACCGTGCCGATGTTGATATGCTGGGCACTACGCAACAGGAAGCCTGCACCTATCGTCTCGGTTATTCCCTGCTTCAGACCGGTGATCGGCAGAAAGCCCGCGACTATTTCGGACGTGTCTCGCAGTTCGGCTCCACCTATCGCGAAGCCTCCACCTATTACATGGCTCACATCGACTATGCCGACGGCAAGTATGACCGTGCTCTTGAGGAGTTTTCCAAGCTGCGCGAATCGGCAGAGTTCAAGAAACCTTCGCGTTATCATATCGCACAGATTCTCTTTATACAGAATAAATATCAACGGGCTATCACGGAAGGCGAATCCCTCGTCACCGATTATCCCGACGATGCCGACAATGCCGAAATCTACGGACTGCTCGGTAATTCCTATTATCATCAGGGCAACAGTGAACGCGCCATCGACCGTCTGAGCAAATACATCTCGCTGGCGAAATCGCCCCTGCGCAGCAACCGCTACCTGCTCGGCGTCTCCTATTATAATAAAGGAAACTACAACAATGCCGTCAACGAACTGAGCAAGACGGTCGGCACCGACGATGCCTTGACGCAGAACGCCTATCTCTATCTCGGACAGTCGTACCTGAAGCTCGGCGACAAGAACAATGCCCGTATGGCTTTCGAACAGGCTGCTGCATCGAATGCCGACAAGATGGTGAAGGAATCGGCGATGTACAACCATGCCGTGCTGATTCATGAGACCGGATTCAACGGCTTCGGCGAATCGGTGAAGGTGTTTGAGAATTTCCTCAACGAATTTCCTCAGTCCCGCTATGCCGACAAGGTGAACGACTATCTGGTGGAGATGTATATGACGACGCGCAACTATGCTTCGGCACTTGCCTCTATCAATAAGATCAAGCAGCCTGCCACCAAGATCATGGAGGCCAAGCAGGAGATCCTCTTCCGTCTCGGCACGGAGGCTTTTGCCGACACGCAGCTCGACAAGGCTTCCGGCTACTTCACGCAGGCTATCAACCTGGGCAATTACAAACCCGAAGCCAAGAGCAACGCTTACTTCTGGCGCGGCGAATGTGAATATCGCAACGGCAACTATGCCAAAGCGGAAGATGACTACCGCAGCTATCTCAACACGACACAGCTCAAGAGCGGCGACACCTACAGTCTGGCGCATTACAACCTCGGCTACTGTGCGTTCAAAGGAAAGAATTATACGACGGCTTTGTCCCGTTTCAACGAATATATCGCCCTCGAGACCAACCGTAAGGCTGCCTCTTTGGCGGATGCGTACAACCGTGCCGGTGACTGCCAGTTTGAGAATCGTCTCTTCTCGCAAGCCACCGAAAACTATGCCAAAGCGAAAGAGATTCTTCCTTCAGCCGGCGACTATTCCACCTATCAGCGCGGCTTTGTCCTCGGTCTGCAGAAAGACTACAAAGGCAAGATCGCAGCTATGGATGAACTGATACGCAGCTATCCCAATTCGTCGTATGTAGCCGATGCACTCTTTGAAGAGGGCCGTTCGTATGTTCTTCTCGATGACTACACCAACGCTGCGAAATCCTTCAACCAGCTCATGGAGCGTTTCCCGAAGAACAGTCTGGCTGCAAAGGCCGGTGTCCAGTTGGGACTGCTTTACTTCAATGACAACCAGCCTCAGAAATCGGTGCAGGCCTACAAGAAGGTTATCTCCGATTATCCCGGAAGCGACGAAGCCAAGGTGGCGCTGCAGGATTTGAAGTCTGTCTATGTAGAACTCAATGATGTCAACGGATATGCTTCGTATGCCAATTCGATCGGTGGCAGTGTGAAACTCGATGTCTCCGAACAGGATTCGCTCACCTATCTCGCTGCCGAGAAACTTTACATGAAAGGGGATAAGGAGGCAGCCAAGAGCAGCCTTCGCAACTATGCAGAGAAATATCCGCAGGGAGCATTCAGTTCCAATGTGCAGTATTATCTGGGTAAGATGGCCTTCTCCGAAAAGGATTATGATGCGGCCAAATACCATTTTGGCAACGTGCTCAAGAGCGGCGACATGAAGTTTGTGGAAGATGCCACGGCACGTATGGCTGAAATCACCTATATGAACAAGGACTATGCGGCAGCGAAGGGTTATTTCCTCAGTCTGCAGAATGTGGCTGCCAGCGAGGAGAATCGTACGGCTGCCAACGTAGGACTGATGCGCTGTGCACTGCTGACCAACGATCATAAAGAGGCTCTTGCCTCTTCCGAACGCCTGCTGAAGGAGGCAAAGCTTTCGCCTGAAGTGGAACGGGAAGCGCGTTATGTACGAGCTAAAGCCTATATCGCCGGCAACGAATCGTCCAAAGCCCTTGCCGACCTCAAGAAGCTGAGCGAGGATACGCGTTCGGTGGAAGGTGCCGAAGCTAAATATCTGCTGGCTCAGTATTATTACGATACGAAGAAAGACAAGGAGGCGGAGCAGGTGCTCACCGACTTCATCAACAAAGGCACGCCGCATCAGTATTGGCTGGCACGCGGCTTCATCGTACTCTCGGATATCTACATCCGTCAAGGCGACGATTTCCAGGCTCGTCAGTATCTGACCAGCTTGCAGCAGAATTACAAAGCTGACGACGATATCGCCGGCATGATCGAAAGCCGTCTTTCAAAACTGAAAAAATAAGAAGATGAATACGATACATTTATATATAAGAAACATCTGCCTCGTGGCAGCAGTCGCTCTGCCTCTGGTCGCATCGGCTCAGGAGAACAAGACGAAGGACAATAAGACGAAGGACAATTCATTGAACCGCGAGATGACGCTCGAGAAGGAATACACGCCTTCTGTTGGCGATGCCTCGAAGGTCAATACGTTGCCGGCCGTCAAGGAACCCGAGACACGAAAAGTGCCGGTGACCTATTCCGATTACACCGTCCCGATGGAGCCGTCGAAGGAGTTTACGCTGTTTCCGTCGGGCAAATACATGACGGACATGAACTATAACAACCGTCGTGGCTATTTCAACTTCGGCATCGGATCGTATATGAATATCAATGGAGACTTGGGCTATCATATCCTGAGTACAGCCACCGACAAGTTCAATGTCTATCTGTCACATCGTTCCACCAATGGCAACGTGAAGTATCTCGACAGCGATGAGAAGGTGAAAGCCAAACTCAACGACAACCTCGGCGGATTCGACTATGCGCATGAGTTTGCCAAGCTGCGCTGGAACCTCGGTGGTAACTACAGCGACTCGCGTTTCAACTACTATGGCAATGTGGAAGTCCCGACCACTTACAAGAGCACGGATGTCTGGACCTACGATACACAGACCAATCAGACCCATCGCGTGATGCAGTTCTTCACCGGCTTTGAATCGAAGGGAGACAATCCTTTCAACTATCTGCTGAACCTGAAGTATGTCAACTTCAATCAGAAATATGCCACCTCTCCTTTGAGCGGCGGACTGACCGAAAGTAATTTCAAGGCGGACTTTGACGTCAATGCTGCCTTCTCCGGAACAGGAGATTCGCAGTTCATCGGTCTCGGCGGACGTCTGAACTATTTCGGCTATAGTCTCGACGAGAACAGCTCAACCTACACGTTCGACAACCATGCCATCATCACGCTCAATCCCTATTACAAAGTGGACGGCGGCAACTGGCATCTGAAACTGGGCGCTATCGCTGCCTTCAATACCGGCGAGGAAAACAAGACGATGATTGCTCCTGATGTACATATCGACTATAATCCTGCCGATCGCGTCGTGCTTTATGGTTATGCTACCGGCGAACTGCGAAGCAACAGTCTCTACGACCAGGCTCAGGAATCCCGCTATACGCGTCTTCAAAGCTTCATGCCTTCGAAAAACTACCTCGACGCACAGATCGGCGTTCGCTCCAATACCAACAGCGGTTTTTGGTTTGATCTCTTCGGCGGATACAAATACACCATCGACGAACTCTTTATGTCCACCCTTTACACGCCCTATTCCGGTTTGTCATCGTCTTCCGTCGCCACCTTTGGCAATCGTACGCACGGTTCGCTCTATGATGCATCGCATTTCTATGTAGGCACCGATTTGAAATATACCTATCAGACCTTCCTGGATGCACGTCTGAAGCTGGTCTATAACCATTGGAACCTGAAAGAGCCCAGCGGTTATGATTCTGATTTAGGACCTGGTGTATCGTACGAAGAAACCAACACCGATCCCATCAACAAACCGGTCATGGAGATCAAGGCCGGATTGACCATTCGTCCCATCGACAAGCTCTCGATCGATGCCAACTATTACTTGGCCACAGGTCGTAAGACATGCTCTTACTTCAATGCCCAAGATGCCAGCGGTAATTTTTATGCAGCTTATTCGGAAGGTATAAAGATGAAAAACATCAACGAACTGAATGTCCGCGGAACCTATACGCTCAATGACACCTTCGGATTCTACGTACAGCTCAACAATCTGCTGTTCCAGAAGTATGAATACTACTACGGTTATCCGATGCAGAATTTTAGTGCCATGGGCGGCATCAATATCAATTTCTGATCAGGGATTGTAGATGTCTTTGTTGTAGAAGTCGAGGATGCGTATCATCATGTCGTACGCGCCTTTTGCCGGACTCTCCGGATTCAATTCGGTGGCTTTGAGATAGTTGTTGAGTGCCATGCGCGTATTCTCCTCTTTTCGGTAAGCGTTGCCTAAAAGATAATAGGCTTCGTCTGAATCGGGATGCGCCGTAATATATTCATTCAGAAGCTGAATAGCCTCCTTCGTCTTTCCGTCTGTAATGAGTTCTTTGATCTTTTGCATATCTGAATAATTTATAGCAAAGATAATGCAAGTGTGCAAAAATTACAAGTGAGAGGCCGTATTGAAACGCCTTCGCGGATTATAGCGTTTATTATGCTCCAGTCCCTCTCTCTTGATCTCATTTTTTTCTCTCTCATGGTTTATACATCTATATATATGTTCCGTGTCACTTTTGATAGGTCGTGTCAGTTTGGCTTTGCCCGCTTTGATATATCGTTGTCGTAACTTGTCAAAATAACTTAAACAGGAAGGATGTAGACCATCTCTCTTAGCTATTTTTAAAAAAGAAATAAGAGTAACTACGATTATTTGTGTAAGTTTGCAGTCGATTTTTTAAAGACAACTCTTATGCAAAAGAATTTGGTTATAGTCGAGTCTCCTGCCAAGGCAAAAACTATTGGTAAGTTTTTAGGGAAAGATTTCAAGGTGATGTCGAGCTATGGACACATCAGAGATTTGAATCCCAAAGACTTTAGCATAGATATCGAGCACGGCTTTGAACCTAACTATATTATCCCTGAAGATAAACAGAAAATAGTAGCGGCGCTTCGTGCCGATGCAGCCAAAGCGGATAAGGTCTGGCTTGCGTCCGATGAGGATCGCGAGGGAGAAGCCATCTCATGGCATCTCTATGAAGTGCTCGGCTTGACGCCTGAGAATTCCAGTCGTATCGTCTTTCATGAGATCACGAAAGATGCGATCCTGCATGCTGTGGAAACGCCTCGTACCATCGATATGAACCTGGTGAATGCCCAGCAGGCTCGCCGCGTATTGGATCGTATCGTCGGTTTCGAACTGTCACCGGTCCTTTGGAAGAAGGTTAAACCGGCTCTGTCTGCCGGACGTGTCCAGTCGGTTACGGTTCGTCTCGTCATCGAGCGGGAGCGTGAGATCATTGCTTTCAATCCCGAACCCTTCTATCGGGTCCGTGCTATATTCATCCTTCCTGATGGCAAGACGCATCTGGATGCCGAACTTAATACGACCTTCAAGAGCGCCGATGAGGTGAAGCTTTTCCTCGAGAATTGCATCTCCTCTTCTTTCAAGGTGACGAACATCACGAAGGTGCCGTCCAAACGCTCTCCTGCTCCGCCTTTTACAACATCTACCCTGCAGCAGGAAGCTTCGCGCAAACTCGGATTGTCGGTTACACGTACGATGGTCGTTGCGCAGCATCTCTACGAAAAAGGTCTTATCACCTATATGCGTACCGATTCTGTCAACTTGAGTAATCTGGCACTGGGTACAGCCAAAGAGACGATCCTTGCCACGTATGGAGAGAAATACTATAAGTTCCGCCGGTATCATACCAAGAGTCTCGGTGCTCAGGAAGCACACGAGGCCATTCGTCCTACCTTTATCGCCAATGCTACGATCGAGGGTGACAACGACGAGCAGCGCCTCTACGAATTGATTCGTCGCCGTACGCTGGCTTGCCAGATGGCTGATGCCGAGTTGGAAAGAACGAATATCTACGTTCCTGTGGAGGGAAGAAAAGAGCAATTCGTTGCAACGGGCGAAGTGGTTCGTTTCAATGGCTTCCTCTCTGTCTATCAGGAAGAGAATGAGGATGATACTAATGATTCGATTGAAGAAGAACCGCTTCTTCCGCCGGTCTCCGTCAACGATCCTTTGACCCGAGAGGAGATCACGGCCGACGAACGTTTCACGCAGCATCCTCCGAGATATACCGAGGCTGCGCTGGTGCGTCGTCTTGAGGAATTGGGTATCGGTCGTCCTTCTACGTATGCTCCGACTATCCAGACTATCCAGAACAGAGGTTATATCGTCAAGAACTCTGAGGATGCAAAGGAACGTACCGTACAACTTTTCATATTGAAATCGAACAAGATTGAGGAGAAGAGTCGGAAAGAATCTTATGGTGCAGACCGTAAGAAATTGGTTCCTACGGATATAGGATATGTTGTCAATGATTTCCTGATGACTTTTTTCCCGACGGTCATGGATTATAACTTTACCGCCAATGTGGAAAAGGATTTCGATGCCATTGCCGACGGAACATTGAAATGGGACGAACCGATAGCGAAGTTCTATGATATGTTCCATCCCATTGTGGAAGAGGTGAGTACCAATCGTGATACACATAAAGTGGGAGAGCGCAAGCTCGGGAATGATCCCAAGTCCGGCGAACCGGTCTATGCCAAGATCGGACGTTACGGTCCTGTGATCCAGATTGGTGATGCGCATGCGGAGGATGATAATTATCCCAAACCTCGTTTTGCGAAGGTCAGAGGTGGCTTATCCATTGAAACCATTACCCTGGAAGATGCTTTGGATCTGTTTAAACTGCCTCGTACCATCGGAACTTTCGAGGATACGGAGATGATCGCATCGGTCGGTCGTTTCGGACCGTATATCCGTTTTGGTAGTCTGTTCGTCTCTATCCCAAAGAATTTGAATCCAGAGACCATCAACGAAGAGGAGGCTATCGAACTGGTTAAAGCCAAGAGAGAAGCCGAGATCAAGCGTCGTATCAAGACCTTCGATGAAGATCCCGATCTGTTGATTATGAACGGTCGCTTCGGACCTTACATCACCTATAAAGGAAAGAACTTCCGGATCTTCGATAAGAAGAAGGATCCGCACACATTGACGCTCGAAGATTGCCGTGCGATCATTGACAAGGCTGATTCAAAGGAGACCAAGAAAACGGGTACGAAGACAACAGCTAAGAAACGCAGTACAACGGCGAAGAGCACAGCAGCCAAGAAGCCTGCTACGAAGAAGGCTTCCGCAACGAAGACGGCTAAGACAGCTACCAAGGAACCTGCGGCGAAGAAACCTGCAGCCAAAAAGACAGCGACCAAAAAAGCCGCTGCCAAAACTCCTAAAACGAAGTAGAGGCAGGTTTCAAATCTGTCGTTCCACATCTATCTTAAAAAATAAACCATGGAGAAAGGTTTCGGCCTTCCCCATGGCTTTTTGTTTTATAGCTCTTTTAAGAAAAGATACAAATTTTGACACGGGAGATGCCGTTGTCAAAATCCGGAAAATGCATACAAATTAGATCAAAATCCAGCAATTTTGGAGCTGAATTGGGTTATTTTGACACGGAAATGTCGTTGTCAAAATTCCTCCTTTCTACCTACATTCTTTCCGGTACCTCAATACCCAGAAGTGCCATTCCGGATTTCACGATCTTCGCTACATTGGCTGAGAGAACCAGTCTGAACAGTTTCAGATCGTTGTTCTCTTCATGCAGGATGGAGTAGTCGTGATAGAACTGGTTGAAGTCTTTGACCAGATCGTAAACGTAGTTTGCGATGAGAGCCGGACTGTAACTCTTGCCGGCCTCCTTGACGATGGATGCATAGTCTGCCAATTTCTGGATCAGCTGTTCCTCTTTCTCTGAGATGACCGTCGTCAACGGAAGGGTTTCCGGAATGACCGTACCCTCTTCGTTTGCCTTGCGGAGGACTGAACGGATACGAGCATACGCATATTGAATGAAGGATCCGGTGTTGCCGTTAAAGTCGATGGATTCCTTCGGATTGAAAAGCATGTTCTTACGCGGATCGACCTTCAGAATGAAATACTTCAGTGAGCCCATTCCGACGATTCTGGCAATCTCGTTGATCTCTTCCGGTGTCATATCTGCGAACTTGGCCATGTCTTTGGAGATGTCACGGGCCGTGTTGACCATCTCGTCCATCAGATCGTCAGCATCCACGACCGTACCTTCACGACTCTTCATCTTTCCTTCGGGCAGTTCCACCATTCCGTAAGAGAAGTGAACCAATCCTTTCCCGAATGCGAATCCAAGACGATCGAGCAGGATAGAGAGCACCTGGAAATGGTAGTTCTGCTCGTTGCCGACCACATAGATCATCTTGCTGATGGGATAATCATCGAAACGCAGTTTGGCTGTTCCGATGTCTTGTGTCATATATACAGATGTACCGTCGGAACGCAGCAAGAGCTTCTCGTCCAAACCGTCCTTGGTTAGGTCTGCCCAAACAGAACCATCTTCACGACGATAGAAGAGACCTTTCTCAAGTCCTTCCATCACCTTGGATTTTCCCTCCAGGTAGGTCTGTGATTCGTAATAGATCTTATCGAAATCCACACCCAGCCGCTTGTAGGTCTCGTCGAAACCGGCATACACCCAGCTGTTCATCATCGCCCAGAGCTTGCGGACTTCGGCATCGCCTGCTTCCCATTTGCGAAGCATCTCATGAGCCTGCTGCATCAGCGGAGCGTTGGCTTCGGCCTCCTCTTTGCTCATTCCCTGTTTCTCGAGAGCATCTGTTTCCTCCTTGAGCTTCGTGTTGAACAATACATAGAAATCACCGATCAGATGATCGCCTTTCTTACCACTCGATTCGGGTGTTACGCCATTGCCCCATTTCTGCCAAGCAAGCATCGACTTGCAGATGTGAATGCCACGGTCGTTGACGATGTTCGTCTTGATCACGTTGTAGCCGTTGGCCTTCATGATCTCAGAGAGACTGTAGCCGAGCAGATTGTTGCGGATATGTCCCAGATGGAGCGGTTTATTGGTGTTGGGTGAAGAATATTCAATCATGATGAGCGGAGCATCTGGCGTGGCAGCCGTCTTACCGAACGATTCCTGAGCTTGGATGCTGTTGAGCAGTTCGATCCAGCTTCCACAGGAGATGGTCAGATTGAGGAATCCTTTGATGACATTGAAATCGGAGATGGCCGGTTCGTTCTTCTGAAGGAATTCACCTAATTCCTGTCCTGTCTCTTCCGGCTTCTTCTTTGAAAGTCGGAGGAAGGGAAAGATGACAAGCGTCAGATGACCTTTGAATTCCCGTTTGGTCTTTTGTAATTGTACTTGCGAAGCATTCACATCCGCTCCGTATAACTCCTTGATTCCTTTGATAACAGAAGTAGTTATCTGTTCTTCTATGCTCATGATGTATGATTTATTCTTTTTGCGTGCAAAGATAGTGCAAACCGAGGACAGAATCATCAAGCTCGCTTGGGTGTTATGTCGAGGTGCCGCCTATTTTCGCAATTTTTGCAAAGATAATGCAAGCCGAGGGAAGAAGCAAAGCTTGTTTTGAATATTCCGAGGCGCAGCTTATCTTCACCGTAGGTAAAGATACGATTTTCCACTAAAAACAAAAAGACCGTCTCCGAAAGGGAAACGGCCTTGTTTTGTAGAAAAGTTGCCAGACTTATTTAACCTGAGCAGCTAATTCAGCACCAGCTTTGAATTTAACGGCCTTGCGAGCAGCGATCTCAATGACAGCTTTTGTTTTAGGATTGATACCTTTACGAGCTGCTTTTTCAGCAACAGAGAAAGAACCGAAACCGAGGATGGAAACTTTCTCACCCTTTTTCATTTCTTCAGCAACTGTGTCGATGAAAGCATCAACAGCCTTTTTTGCATCAACTTTAGTAAGACCAGCCTTAGCTGCTACTGCACTAATAAATTCTGTTTTGTTCATGATAGTGTGATTATTATAATTAAACATAAGATATATCTCTAACCGCGCCAAATGTAGCTGAAATTTAATATATTACAAAAAAAAAAGGACTTTTTTTTAGGTCTGAACATGTTTTTACTGCATTTTTCGGGAAACAGAGGTAAAAATCGTATCTTTGCCATTCAAAATAACGTTTTAAAATGGAACAACAACGAACAGGTTTCTTAGAAAGCATTCCGCCTGTAACTAAGAATCTTATCATCATAAACCTGCTCTTTTGGGTAGCTACGCTCGTCTTCCGTAAGTTCGGATTGGATTTGGTTGACTATCTGGGTCTTCATTTTCCGGGAGCTACCGATTTTATGCCTCATCAGCTGGTCACTTACATGTTCATGCACGACCCAAGCTCTTTTGCCCATGTCTTCTTCAACATGTTTGCACTCTGGATGTTCGGTCGTGTCATCGAGAATGTGTGGGGAGCCAAGCGTTTTCTTATCTTTTACTTCGTGACCGGTCTGGGCGCCGGACTGATGCAGGAACTGGTTTGGTTCTTCAGTCTGCGTGATGTCTTGTTTGCTCCGCAGGATCTGATCAGCGTCAGCGGTTCGATCATGTCGAAAGCCGACTTCTTGAATTATTATGTTACGATTGGTGCTTCCGGTTCTGTATTCGGTATCCTGCTGGCTTTTGCCATGTTGTTCCCGAATATACCTCTATATATTATATTCATTCCGATTCCCATCAAGGCAAAATGGATGGTGCTCTTTTACGGCCTTTGCGAGTTGTTCCTCGGAGTGGCAAGCTTTGGCGGTGACAGTGTCGCTCATTTCGCTCACCTCGGCGGAATGTTGTTCGGCTATTTTATGATCCGTTATTGGAAGAAGAAGGATAGGAGCAATGGGCGATATATTTTCTGAGACAAAGTGGAGGTTTCAGTCGGGATCGATTCTGACGAAACTCTTATATATAAATGTAGGCCTCTTTATTTTGATCAGGCTCGCTGCTCTTCTTTGCTCTCTGTTCAACTATTCTCCTGAGTTCTTTCTGAGCTGGCTGCAGTTCCCGTCGTCGCCCGTAGGTTTTCTGCATCGTCCCTGGACGGTTATCACCTATATGTTCACACATTATGATTTTCTGCATATCTTGTTCAATATGCTTTGGCTCTACTGGTTTGGGAAGCTTTTCCTGACCTTCTTCAACGAGAAGCAGTTGGGTGGACTTTATATCCTGGGAGGAGTTGCCGGTGCCTTGTTCTTCATGTTGGCTTACAATATCTTCCCTTATTTCCGCACGGTAGCAGCAGGCAGCATGCTGATGGGCGCGTCGGCTTCGGTCATGGCTATTGTCTTTGCCGTCTCTTTCTATCGGAAGGATATGGAGATCGGGATTCTCTTTTTGGGGAATGTCAAACTGATTTATTTGGCCATCTTCTCTTTCATTATCGATCTGCTGGCTGTCACCTCTTCCAATGCCGGTGGACATATCGCCCATATCGGTGGTGCTTTGCTGGGCATTTGGTTTGCTAATCGGATTAGCCGTGGCAAGGATTTGACGGCTCCCATTAACCGTTTGATTGATTTCTTCGTCAATCTGTTCAAAAGAAAACCGTGCATGACGGTGACGGTGAATCCCGGAATGCGGGAAACGGATGATCAGTATCATGAACGCAAACAACAGGAGAACCAGAATCTCGACGCAATACTGGACAAGATAAAGGAATCGGGTTACGAAAGTCTGACTTCTGATGAGAAACGGCAGCTGTTCGATGCCAGTAGAAAATGAGGTGAACCATGAAATCATTCAAGCTCGTTCTGAAATATCTCGTTTTATCAGTGAATGTGCTGGTAGTGATTTTGATGATTCTGTCAGCCTATTCAGACCGGATCTCACCGGAAATGAGCTTGTCCTTTTCTTATCTTGGCATGATGTTCCCACTCATTTGTGCTGCCAACTTCTTTTTCGTCATCTGCTGGATCCTTTTAACGGAATGGAAACCTCTGCTGGTGGGCATCGCAGCTTTCGTGATCTGCTGGGGACCGGTGAAAAATTATTTCCCGATGCATCAGCGTACGAAGAATATCCCGACCGAAAACGTCATCAAAGTACTTACGTATAACGTGATGGCGTTCGGCTATGAAGGCCACTCGAAGGACAAACCCAATAGGATCATTCAATACATCATCGATTCAAATGCTGATATCGTCTGCCTTCAGGAATATTCGGTGCAACGGAAGGGGAAAATGCTGTCAGCTTCGCGTCTGAGAGATGCACTGAGCATGTATCCGTACCGCTCGGTCGTTTTGTGCGACGAGATGGGAAACCAGGAATTCGGAGTGGCTGTCTTTTCCAAATATCCTATTTCCAACATTCGGAAAGTCAACTATGAGAGTGATTATAACGGATCGTCTGTTCAGACGATTAATATTAAAGGTAAGAAACTGACGCTTGTCAACAACCATCTGGAGTCGTTCAAACTAACGACGGAAGACAGAACACGCTATCTTTCTTTCCTGAAGGGTGAATCGAAAGATCATTTCAGCGACTGGAAAGGAGCCATTCAACAGAAATTAGGTCCTGCTTTTCTCATACGAGCTCGTCAGGCGAGAACCGTGGCTCAGGAAATAAAGGATTCGAAAGATGAATATGTCCTTGTCTGCGGAGACTTCAATGATACGCCGATCTCCTATGCGCATCATACCGTGCAGGGAAAACTGATCGATTCGTTTTCTGAATCGGGACGTGGAATGGGAATTACCTACAACCGCAACTTCTTCTATTTCAGAATTGACAACATCCTGCACTCGTCGAATATGAAATCCTATAACTGCACCATCGACAAGCTGCGTTATTCAGACCATTATCCTCTCTGGTGCTATCTGGAATTAAAATAGAAACTCCTTATTTTCCTTGACGTCATCAGGTGTCTCAACGAGTGTCATCAGGTGTCTGAACGAGCGTCATCAGGTGTCTGAATGAACAGCCGTCGTTATTGAAGATTTCCATAGTGCCCTTCTCTGGCGATTTTTTTAGTTGTTCTCCTGAGCGCCATCCATCAGTTCGTTGAAGATGTTATTGGCAAAGAAAAGCGTGGCATTGCAGAAAAGAACGGGATCTTTCACAAAGTTCAGCGTATTGTCCTTTCCCTGATTGCCGATCACATGTTCGGCAGGGAACGTCTTGTAATCGGTGCCGTTCGCCGGATCATATTCATAGACGATATTGGTGATGGATGCCGAATATTTCTCATTGAAGCAGGCAATGTTGAGGTCGAATTTGATCATTGTCTTCTGCTTTTCGTCGAGCATAAGCTCCATTTTGGAATGGATGAAAAAGGAGTTGTGGTCTTTGTCGGTCGTGACATTGGAAAGGAAAATGTCTTTCCCGAATCGTTCCGCAGCCCACCTGTTGATATTGTCGTAGATGATTTCGCAGGAAGTGCCTGTCATCTCCACTTCGTCCGTGTAACAGATTTTTCCTCCGATAACGGGTGAACAACTATTCTCCTGGTTCTTCTGTGCCATGACGAAGGTCGGCAGAAGGAACATGATAAGTAGCAAAAATCTTTTCATCATCATCTTAGTCCTTTAGTTAAACATTCTGATTCTTTCACACTTCCAGTCTCTGCGGGATGGATGTTTCCTCATTCTAATCATTCCAAATATCCATTTGATAAGGCTTGATTGATATAAAATGAGAATGAGATCCGCCAATCGGCCTAAACCATTATCTTTCCTACGGTTCAAAACTGATTTCCCGCCTTCAAAGATATGCAATTCGAACAGATTTATAAGGGTAAGTTACAAATTATTAAACTATTTGGTCGTAGTGAGCAAAAAAAAGTCTATATTTGCACCCACTGAAAAAACATCGAATAATTAGTAACAAAAATAAACCAAAGATTCAAATGCAAAACAAAGGATTTGTGAAAGTCTTCGCGGTATTGCTTACGCTTGTGTGTTTGTTTTATCTGTCATTTTCATTCGTGACAAGATATTATAACGATAAAGCCGCTAAGTACGCTGGCGGAGATGCAGCGAAAGAGAGTGCATATATCGATTCTCTCTCTACACAGAAGGTATGGCTTGGATATACACTCAAGCAGTGCCGTGAGATGGAAATTAGTTTAGGACTTGACTTGAAAGGCGGTATGAACGTTGTTCTTGAATTGAACGTCGCCGACGTTATCCGTTCCCTTTCTAACAATAATCAGGATCCTAATTTCAACAAGGCTCTTGATCTTGCTTATGCTAATCAAGCTACCAGTCAGACTGATTTCATCGACCTGTTCGCTCAAGAATATAAGAAATTAGACAGTGGAGCGCGGTTGTCAGCTATCTTCAGTACATTCGAGCTGAAAGATAAGATCACACCGCAGAGCTCAGATGCTCAGGTCATTTCAGTACTCAAGACCGAGTTACAGAGTGCCATCGATAATTCATTTAACGTATTGCGTACTCGTATCGACCGTTTCGGTGTTGTTTCTCCTAACATCCAACGTTTGGAGACAGCCGGCCGTATCTTGGTTGAGCTCCCTGGTGTAAAGGAACCTGAACGTGTCCGCAAACTGTTGCAAGGTAGTGCCAATCTGGAGTTTTGGGAAACCTATCAGCTCACCGAGATCTATCAGAACCTCGTTTCTGTTGATAATGCTTTGGCTGCAATCGTGAAGAACGGTGGTAAGCTGGGCGCTGCTGGTGACTCTCTCTCTGTTGCTGATTCTTTGGCTCTTGCTAAACTGGATTCTACGGCTACATTGGCAGACAATACGACTGCTACAAAAGATAAGGCAAAGAAAGCAGATGCTAAGGATGCTAAGAAAGCAGCTGTCACCACGAAAGACAGTGCAGGTGCATCGGCTGATTCTCTGTTAGCTGCTGTCGGCAAGAAAGAACCGACCGCTCAGACACAGACACAGGCTGAATATGCAAAGGAACATCCGTTGTTCTCTCTGTTGCAGATCAGTCAATATAACGGACAGCTTGCTCCGGGTGCCGTTGTCGGTGTAGCTCGTGTCACTGATATGGCTACCATCAACGATTACCTGAACATGAAGCAGGTGAAAGAGCTTCTTCCTCGTAACCTCTCTCTGAAATGGGGCGTTAAGGCTATCGATGAGAAGGAACAGTTCTATGAACTCTATGCTATCAAGGTTACCAACCGTGACGGAAGTCCTGCACTGGGTGGTGACGTTGTTACGGATGCCAACGCCGACTTCGTTCAGCAGGCCGGTCGTTCTGAGCAGATGGTTAACATGACGATGAACGCAGAAGGTGCCAAAGCATGGGCACGTCTTACCAAGGATAATATCGGAAAGGCTATCGCTATCGTATTGGATGGTATGGTTTATTCTGCACCTAACGTCAACGATGAGATCACAGGCGGTCGTTCACAGATCACCGGTCACTTCACTCCTGAAGAGGCAAAGGACTTGGCGAACGTGTTGAAGTCTGGTAAGATGGCAGCCTCTGTACAGATCGTACAGGAAGATGTCGTCGGACCTTCTCTGGGACAGGATTCCATCAACGCCGGTGTCATTTCATTCATCATCGCATTGATATTGTTGATGTGTTATATGTGCGCATTCTACGGCATCATTCCAGGTTTGATAGCCGATGGCGCTCTTGTATTGAACATGTTCTTCACGATGGGTATTCTAGCCTCCTTCCAGGCGGTGCTCACCTTGCCAGGTATTGCCGGTATGGTGCTGACTCTTGGTATGGCGGTCGATGCGAACGTGTTGATCTATGAACGAACGAAGGAGGAACTGCGAGCGGGTAAATCTCTGAGCAAAGCTATCTCTGAAGGTTATAGTAACGCCTTCTCTGCGATCTTCGACTCCAACTTGACCACCATTATTACCGGTGTCGTTTTGTTCTACTTCGGTACAGGTACTATCCGTGGATTCGCAACTACGTTGATCATTGGTTTGGTTGCTTCCTTCATCACCGCTGTCTTCCTGACACGTATCGTTTACGAAGCACTCCTTGCAAAGGATAAGATCAAAAATGTAACTTTCGTCACGAATGCAACGAAGAACCTGTTGGTTAACCCGACATTGAACTTCCTCGGCGGACGTAAGGTAGGTTATCTGATTCCGGTTGCCATCATCGTTCTCGGTCTCATCTCTTTCTTCACGATTGGTTTGAACAACGGTATCGACTTTACCGGTGGTCGTAACTATATCGTCCGCTTCGATAAGACTGTGGACACGGAACATGTTCGTAATTTGTTGAGCACTGAATTGAATGGTAAGGTAAGCGTTATCACCATCGGTTCTCAGAACCAGGTACGTATCTCTACCAACTATAAGATCGACAGTACGGATCCGAATGTGGATCATGAGATTGAGACCCGCGTTTTCACCGGAGTTAAATCTCTGCTTCCTGCAGGAACGACAGCCGAACAGTTCAGTGAGAATTATGTACAGAGTCAACAGAAGGTTGGTCCGTCAATGGCTGACGATATAAAGAACGCCGCTATCTTGGCTGTCATCTTTTCTATGATCTGTATGGCCGCATACATCATGCTGCGATTCCGTGATATCGCCTTCTCTGCCGGTGCCTTTGCATCTGTAGCATCAACGACACTCTGTATCATCGCATTCTACACGTTGTTGTGGAAGGTGCTTCCATTCTCTATGGAGGTCGATCAGACGTTCGTCGCGGCCATCTTGACCATCATCGGTTACTCTATTAACGATACGGTGGTTGTCTTCGACCGTATTCGAGAAACCATCCATCTGTATCCGAAGCGCGACCGTTATCAGGTGATCAACGACGCCTTGAACTCTACCCTCTGCCGTACGTTCAATACATCATTCACCACGTTGGTCGTTGTACTCTGTATCTTCATCTTGGGTGGTAGCACGATCCGAAGCTTTACGTTCGCCATCCTGCTCGGTATCATCATCGGTACCTATTCAACCCTGTTCGTTGCAACTCCTATCGCTTATGAAATTCAGAAACATAAACTGAGAAAGAAGGGTATCGTAGTTGGCGCAGGTATCGCATCAGAACAAGATGACGTTACTCCTGCTGCAGAACAAAAGAAGTAATATTTCTTTTTAGATAATAGAAGAGGATGCTCCCGCCGCGAAGGAGCATCCTCTTTTTGTTTTGAGGGGATACTATCTTTCCAGAAACCTAAAATCCTACTCGGGCGCTGACAGAGTATCTTCCCAGAAATCTAAAATCCTACTCGGCCGTTGACAGAGTATCTTTCCAGAAATCTAAAATCCTACTCGGCCGTTGACAGAGTATCTTTCCAGAAACCTAAATACCTACTCGG
>CAZIVE010000025.1:6240-12265 GCA_964542435.1 uncultured Parabacteroides sp. | reverse complement strand
ATATAATTATTTTTTCATCAGCACTCGTTTCTTGAGCACCTCAAACCAGATGAAAGAGGTGATGCCTTTCATCATACTGCTGGCGCTGATGGCCCACCAAACGCCGGCAATTCCAAAGCCAAGCGAAGTGAAGAGAATGGCCATTGGGATTCTGAGACTGTTAAATGTAATGCTGATGATGGCGGGAGGAATGGTTCGTCCTGTTCCGTAAAAGAATCCCTGCATCGTGATCTCTACCATCATCAGAATCATGGAATAACCGTCGATGCGGAGAAAAAGTCCGCCGGCATCCCATGCAATCTTTTCGGGAACGAACAGCGAGAAAAGCGGTCCGCCAAGGAATATGAACAGCACCGAAACAATGACTCCGAGTGAGCTGGTCAGGATAAGCACATTGTGAATCGCTGTCAGCACTCGGTTCATCGCTCTCGCTGCATAGTTCTGAGCTACGAAGGCGCTGAGTCCCGTACTAAAACCTTGTGCCGTATTCCAGGCAATGGCTTCGATCTGTCCTCCGGCTGTGAGCGCCATGACGCCGATATATCCACCTTCGGCAGATGCAGTCCGTGCCATGAGAAGGTTGATAATGGAGAACAACGTGTTGAGCATCGCCACGGGAAGTCCGATTCTGACAATACGAACGGTGATGGAATGTTTGAGTTTCGTAAGGAAGGCAAAGCCTCCGAACAGCGGTAGCTTTTTCTTCAGCCAGATGATGAACAGCAGGCAGACGACCGCTTCAGCAATCCATGTTGCTATGGCTGCGCCGGTCGTCCCGAGATGAAATCCGAAGATAAAGAGCGGATCGAGGATCATATTCAGCAGCAATCCGCTGCCGCTGATATAGAACGGAATCTTGCTGAGTCCAGAGGCATTGTATATTCCTGCAAAGGCGGATGTGAGGAAGATGAACGGAAAAGCGGTCGAGACAATCCGAAGATAGATGATGGCTTTGGCTGCAATGGAAGCCTCCAACGAGAAGAAGCTGATGGCCAAAGGTGCAAAGAGGCACATCGGAATGCTCCAAACGAGTGAGATAATCAGTGCGATGGTGATGTTATGGGCTGCATAACGCCGTGCATTTTCTTCGTCACGTACGCCGACAGCCTGACCCACACAAACTTCCGAACCGACTTTGTTGAGGTAGGAAATGGAGGTGGTCATCCAGGCAAGGATGCCGACAGCACCAATAGCCGCGACCGATTCGCTGCCCAAGTGTCCAACCCACGCCATGTCCGTCAGGCTGTAGGCCATCTGGATGAAAGAGGTGCCCATAATGGGAAGCGACAGCTTGAACAGCTGTCGCATAATAGGACCTTCGGTGAGGTTGCGCGCTCCTTGCATCTATCTCGATTTATCAGTGCGTAAAGATAGATAAAATCCCGTTTCTCAAGGATCGTTATCCTAACGGATGAACAGCAGCTCGCGATATTTCGGGAGTGGCCACATCTGATTATCCACCATCAGTTCGAGTTCGTCAATATGGCTGCGGATGGAATCCAGGAACGGAACGACCGTGTCGTGATACGCAATGGCACGTTCGCGCATGTCTGCAATGGTATTGGCTTTCTTACGCGCCTCGACCATTTCATCCACCATCTTGGTGACAGCCGTGATGTGACCGGCAATCTTACGTACCAGTCTCAACGGTTCGGCAGCCACTTCGTCGCATTCCACTTTGCTGAAGGTCTCCTTCAGTTTGGTGATGTTGTCCAGTAAGACGGACTGATAGCGAATGACGACCGGAATGATGTGGTTCAGTGAAAGATCGCCGAGGACACGTGCTTCGATCTGGATCTTCTTGATATACATTTCCCACTTTACCTCATTGCGGGCACGAAGTTCTTTCTCTTTCAGTACGCCGACCGCTTCGAACATTTCCACGGTTTCTGGTTTCAGATAGGCATCATACTGGAGCGGCGTGCTTGTCTCACAATCCAGGCCACGCTTGGCTGCTTCAGCTTTCCATTCGTCGCTGTAGCCGTTGCCGTCAAAACGGATCGCCTTGGATTCCTTGATGTACGATTGCAGGATCTCGAAGATGGCAGCCTCTTTGCTCTTGCCTTTGGCACGCAGCGCTTCCACCTCTTTATGGAACTTCGTGAGCTGATAGGCTACGGCGGAGTTGAGTACCAGCATGGCAGCACCGCAGTTTTCCGATGAGCCTGGAGCACGAAACTCGAAGCGGTTTCCTGTGAAGGCAAAAGGTGAGGTGCGGTTGCGGTCGGTGTTGTCGAGAAGCAGTTCCGGAATCTGTCCGAAGCCGAGTCTTAGACCTTTCTTGCCGTCCATCACGATGGCATCCTCAATCGAACTGTTCTCGAACTTGGAGAGCACCTCGCTGATCTGTGAACCGAGGAATGAAGATATGATGGCTGGCGGAGCTTCGTTGGCACCCAGACGATGTGCGTTGGTGGCCGATGCGATGCTCGCCTTCAGTAATCCGTTGAATTTATATACGGCCATCAGCGTGTTGGCCACAAAGCAGATGAAGCAGAGATTGTCCTCTCGGTTCTTTCCCGGAGAGAACAGATTGAAGCCTTTGTCTGTGCCCAGCGACCAGTTGCAGTGTTTGCCCGAACCGTTCACACCTTTGAAAGGCTTCTCGTGAAGCAGCACATGGAAATGATGACGACTGGCTACGCGTTTCATGATGGCCATAAGCAGCTGGTTGTGATCGTTGGCAAGGTTACATTCTTCATAGATCGGAGCCAGTTCGAACTGATTCGGAGCGACTTCATTATGACGAGTCTTGACCGGAATGCCCAGTTTATAACTCTCAATCTCCAGATCCTTCATGAATTCCTGAACGCGCGTAGGAATAGCACCGGCATAATGGTCGTCGAGCTGCTGGTTCTTGGCGCTCTCGTGTCCCAGCAAAGTCCGTTCCGTCAGAGAAAGATCAGGACGAGCTGCATACAGATCTTCATCAACCAGGAAATATTCCTGTTCCCAACCAAGGTAGGCGATGATCTTGTTGACATCGGGCTTGAAATATCTGCAGACTTCACGAGCTGCTTTGCTGACTGCTTCGATGGAGCGGATGAGCGGAGTTTTATAATCGAGCGCTTCGCCTGTGTAAGCGATGAAGATGGTCGGGATGCAGAGCGTGTCGTCCATGATGAAGGCTGGAGAAGAAGGATCCCAAGCCGAATAGCCACGTGCTTCGAAGGTGTTGCGAAGTCCGCCGCTTGGGAAGCTGGAAGCATCCGGTTCCTGCTGAACCAGCAGTTTGCCACTGAATTCTTCAATCATGCCGCCTTGTCCGTCATGTTCCACGAAGGCATCATGCTTTTCTGCTGTGCCGTCGGTCAAAGGCTGGAACCAGTGCGTGTAATGCGTGACACCTTTTTCCAGTGCCCACATACGCATGCCGGTAGCTACATGATCAGCGATGTCGCGCGGGATAGGTTTTCCTTCATCGATAGATTGCGTCAGCTTTTCATATGTCTCTTTGGTGAGATATTTCTGCATGGTTTTTCGGTTGAAGACGTTTTCACCGAAATATTCAGAGATTTTTTCTTTTGGAGAATTTGCAGGAACTGCCTTGCGGTTCGATGCCTTCTCAACTGCATTAAAGCGTGTGATGGACATGTGCTTCTGATTTTATAGGTTGTTTTACCGAAAGACAAAAGTAATGCAACCCGAGAAGAACACCAAAATCTTTTGCATCTTTAGTATTCCTAATTTTCGCTCCAACGAAGGTTGAGAAGATGAATCGTCAGATAGATAAAGGTCGTGTACGGATAAGGAAAAACGGCTTACAGTCTTGCAAGGAACGCGTCGCGATAGGCGTCGGAAAGCGGAATGTATTCTTTGCCGATGATGATGCGGTTATTGGCTACGGCTTTGATGTGGCTCAGTGAGACAATATAGGAACGATGAACGCGGATGAATTCGTTGGCAGGCAGAAGATCTTCGATGGTCTTCATCATCATGTGCGAGACGACGGGATGCGGCTCGTCTTCCGTGAAGATGCGGATATAATCCTTCATGCCGTTGATGTAGAGAATCTTTTTCAACTCCACGCGTACCAGCATGTAATCACTGCGGACGAAGATGCTTTTCGGATCATCTTCCGGCTTTGGCTTCTCCTCCGTATTCCTGCTGAACCATTGTAGTGCCTTGTTGGCTGCGCGCATAAACTGTTCGAAGCTGATGGGCTTGAGCAGATAATCGATGGCATTGGCTTCGTAGCTGTCCAACGCATACTGCTTGAATGCTGTGGTAAAAACGATGCGTGTGTCGGGTGCAATGATATGAGCCAGTTCCAGTCCGTTCAGTTCGGGCATCTGAATATCGAGGAAGAGCAGATCCACAGGATGCTCGTTCAGCCCGGCCAGCGCATCGACGGAATTGTCGTAGCTTCCTTCCAGCCGAAGAAACTGTACTTTGCTGACGTGGTCTTCGAGAAGTCTGATGGCCAGCGGTTCGTCGTCGATGATTGCACAGGTGATTGTCATGGGGTTTGTGTTTTAAGCGTAAGGTCGAGACTATATTTGTCACCCGTTTGTCCGTATGTCAGTTCGTACTTTCCCGGATAAGTCAGTTCCAGCCGTTTCTTCAGGTTTCCCAATCCAATGCCGGAATCACTTTTGTCGTTGTTCTCCTTCGGAAAGTAGCTGTTCTCCACAGTGAAATGGATAGAACCTTCAGATTGTGTCAGTGAGATGTGGATGAACGAAGGCTTGCTGCCGCTTACGCCATGCTTGAAGGCATTCTCGACAGGCGAGATGAGCAGGAGCGGAGCAACGAGAATATTCTGAGGCTCTTCGGGCAGATCAAGTGTAACCTCGGTGCGTCGCGTCAGTCGGATCTCCATCAGTTTGACATAGTTGCGGACGAAGGAAATTTCATCGTTGAGCGAAACCAGTTCTTCACTGCTGTCATACAAGACGTAGCGCAGCATATCGCTCAGCTGACTGATGGAACTGCGCGCATCGTCCGGGCAGACCGAAACGAGGCTGTATATATTATTTAATGTATTGAACAGAAAATGCGGATTGAGCTGGCTCTTGAGCCAAAGCAGTTCGGAGACGCTCTTTTGGCGTTCCAGTTCCTTCTTCTCCTCTTCGGAACGGTAAAGCCGCTGCGTCACCTTCAATGCGACGCTGATTCCTCCGAAAAAGAGGAACAGTACGATCAGCATGGTGAAGAACAGAAACTCGGAACCGGGATCAGGGAAAAGTTTGAAGAGAGAGACGTCCAGAAAAAGAAAGTAAAGATAAAGGAGGCCGATCAGTAGGATGATGAGGCCTGCATTAGCCAAGGAGAAAAATAGAATCCGCCGTTTGAAGAGGAATTTGTCAACGAACGAGTAGTAGTTGGCATAAAAGAAGATGATTAACGCAACAGGGCTGATCCACGTATAGCGAATCAGCCCTATTATTTCCTCCAAAGATTGCTTGTTGATCAGCTGGACAAAAATCGGGAGACAGAACAGAATGACCCATGCTGCGACCTGAAGTCCGACAGACAACCGCTTTCTTTTCTCGGCAGAATCCATTGCCATGGATTTACTTCTTCGTCATTTCGAATGGAATCTGCATGACGCCGGCATCGATGACAGCCTGAATCTTTCCGTCCTCCTTAAGTTTGAAAGAAACGGTCAGTGAATAACCCTGAGCTTCTGTGTTGCCGTAGCAAGCACCGTCGTCATTGGGCTCCAAGGCTGTTGTCTCCATCGGCTCAATGCCATTGCTGCTGTCGTCCATCTTCATCACTGCAATCTTCTTACCGTCTTTTTCGGTGAATGTGCAGACGCCCTTCATGTCGTCACCGCCCATTGGATTGGGTGCTGAATAGGTCCAGTCACCAACCATCTTTGCCATGTCAGCTGTAGCGGTTTCTTTACTCTGTCCAAAAGCGGAAATACTCATAAACATGCACAACAGGGTGCAGAGAAACAATTTTGTCTTCATAAGTTGATCATTTAGTTTTTGAAAAATCTTTGTTGCGAAAATACGCCGATTTACTATCCCTTCCAAACAAATGCGACAAATTCACCTAAACTTTCGACGATTGG
>CAZIVE010000025.1:0-6140 GCA_964542435.1 uncultured Parabacteroides sp. | reverse complement strand
ACGTATGATAGGTAAGTTTCTTTTATTTGTGCTCTTAGTATTGCCGTGGACGCTCCGTGCACAGATCGATTCTTTACGCCCGATTCATATCAGTAAGTTTGAGAAGTTTCTCGACAATGTCAGTGAATCGAAGGCCTATCGAATGACCTATATCGGTGTTCCTCTCGTGATGGGCGGTTTGATCGTGAAAAGCGAAGACGATCATTTCCGTTCGTTGCGTAACGATTATCTTCCGACCTTCAAACAGGGTTACGACGATAAGTTCCAATATGCTCCTGCCGTTTTGATGCTCGGACTGAAGATCGGCGGTGTGCCCAGTCGCAGTTCCTGGGGACGAATGCTGGTGTCGGATGCCTTTTCCACGGTGTTGATGGTTGCTGTGGTGAATCAACTCAAAAGCCGTGCCGGCGTTTTGCGTCCCGATGGCTCTTCCCATAATTCCTTTCCTTCGGGTCATACCGCGACAGCCTTCATGACGGCGATGATGCTCAGCAAGGAATATGGCGGAGAAAATCCGTGGTACAGCATTGCCGGTTTCACGATCAGTACCGTTACCGGACTGACTCGAATGGCCAACAACCGGCATTGGCTGAGTGATGTCTTGGCTGGCGCAGGCTTCGGTATTCTCTCGACTGAAACAGGTTATTTCCTTGCCGATCTGATTTTCCGTGACAAGGGAATCCGTCACTACGATGACGATGATACCTTCGATCGTTTTCATAAGCCCTCGTTTTTCGGCGTCTCTCTCGGACTCAATAAGATTCCTGGAAGCTATCGGTTAGAAAATGGATCCAAGATCGCTTTTTCTTCCGGAGGAACGGCAGGTCTTGAAGGCGCCGGTTTCCTCACTCCCTATTTTGGCCTTGGTGCACGCTTGTCAGCATCTACGGTCTCTTTCACCTACAATAACGTGGCTGGAGAAAAGACGATCGACGTTTGGTCTCTTTTCCCGGGAACCTATTTTTCCTATCCGCTTTCGTCCCGGTTTGCTCTCGGCGGCAAAGCAGCTCTCGGTTTCAGCTATTTTCCCAAGTGCAAACTGTCGGACATGACGATCGGAAAGAAAGGCGGTTTGGGCGTAGCAGCAGGAACATCCTTCTCCTTTCGTGCCAATCAGAATCTCGGAGTGAAGTTTTTCATGGATTACAATCTTCAGCCAACGCCTGCTGCGATGAACAGGAACTTCATTCAGGTTATAACGATGGGAAGTCAGGTTTCCGTACTTTTCTAAAACGGCATCTTTTGGATGGAAAAACCGTTTCCCCTATTTCGGTAACGACCCAAACAAAAAAAGTTTGCCCCAAAGCGAGAAGTCTTTTTACTCTACATCCTACTTCAATGTGATATAAAAGACAATATAATATCCATGCTCTGCAGAACGCACCTTTGAAAGAGAGGGGAATCAAGATGTTATTGCCGGAAGGAAGGAATTTCCATCAACAGAATTATTTCGACGGATGTCGAAGTCCTATTTCCCCGGTAAATACTATTCCGATGCTCGTAGAAATGCTATTTCTTCGGTAAATATCATTCCGACGGACGTAGAAATGCTATTTTCTTGGTAAATATCGTTCCGACGAATGTAGAAATGCTATTTCTTCGGTAAATTCCATTCCTACGGACATCGAAATCCTTTTTCCTTGGTAAATACCATTCCGACGGACGTCGGATTCTTTATGCAGGTTATCTAAGGTTGTAAAGCCGAATCTCGAACTTTCAAACCTCCGAAATAGGGAAATCACTCGTTGCTGCGTCGCATTTGACGAAAAAAAGCGTCAAAAGGAAAACTTTCAAGAAGGTTGCTGCAAAATAAGCCAATCAATCACTATCTTTGCTTTAAGAAGAAACCGATTAAAAACAGAACACCAAAATGGAGAAAGATACGACTCAGGATAATCAGTCAGACAGCGAATCAAAGAATCTTCCTGTGAAGTTCAATGAAGGTCAGCTTGTGAAGTATGGAGACAGTTATGACGAAGAGAGCTTTTGGGAGAAAATCAAGAAAGTGGCTAAGATGGCCGGTTGCAAACTGGTCTATGCGGCTCTGCTGCTCTATTATGCCTTGTGCTCCAATACAGTCTCAACGGCCGACAAGGCTCTTATCATCGGTTCGCTGGGCTATTTCATCCTGCCCTTCGACTTGATCCCCGATTTTATCCCGATGGTCGGTTATGTGGATGACCTGGCCGCTTTGGTCTTCACCGTAAAGAAGGTGTATGACAACATCACACCGGAGATTTCTGCCCGCGCCCGTCAGAAGGTGACGGAACTCTTCGGAACGGTAGATGAAAGCGACTTCAAACTGTTTTGACTCGTTTCCGTGCTTATATAGGTATTAATACTAACTTTTCACCATTTACTTCAGATTTATGTATAGAAACAGCATACACATCATCATTCGGATCTTCCTGCTGCTCGCCGTCGAAGTTTCGCCGACAGTAACATACAGTCTGAAGCGCTTCGATTGCCTGCCAATTCTACCAGATTGAACTATTAGAAGAAAAGAGAAATGAAATAGAATTGAATAATGAACAGAGGAGTATGTATATTGCTTGTTATTTTCCTGACTGCGACTGCGTCCTTCGCATCACTCCGGGTAGGAAATAACAGGTCCCAACTCAGTTCATCCGGTTCTTTCGCTTCTTCGCAAGCCGACACGGCACATTTTGCAGAGCTCTATCGTCTCATGTATAAGAACACGGAAGGAGACGAAGGTATTCAATATGGCAAGCAACTTCTGAAGGAAGCGCAGGCGGCTCATAACAACAATTATGAAAGCGAGGCTCTTTTCTACCTGACCAAAAGAAGTTATGCCCAATCGTTCGATAACTTTAAGAGAAATGCGCATCTCGCCATTCCTGCCTTGATCAGAGACCATAAGACAGAGCAGCTTTTCCGTGTAAAGGCCTGGTATATTTATCGTATGAGCAATTCCATCGAAACGGCAGCTGCGCCTGACAGCGTGGCCTCTTTGATCCGCTTGGCAAGGCACTTTCGTTACAACGAAGGCGAGGAAATGGCCTATCAAGCCTTGGCAAACTATTATCTGCAGCTTGGAATGAAAAAAGAGGGCGTCGCCCAATATAAGAAGGTCCTGCAGATTATGAGAAGACGTCGTGCGCCTGCGATCAAACAGATCAACATTCTCTTGCAGCTGGCTAATCTTGATCCGGATTTTAACCAACGGTTTGAATGCTGTAAAGAAATCCAGGAGTATGTGAATGTCTGGAAAGCACGCGGCTTGAAAGAGTTCGATAAAGAGAATTCGCTTGCCCATGTTCAGTATCTGATTAACCGGAATCTGTTCGTTATTTATGCCCACAACCATGATCAGCCTCATGCAAAGGAATACTTGGAAATAGTAAAGCGTTCGCCCGATTTCCATACCCGTAACGGCCAAGAGGAATATCTTCAGATTCAGGCCATCTACTATACATCTTTCGGCTATTACGACGAAGCCATCGAATGCTATCAGAAGTTAATCCGGTATTACACGTCCATGCAGCGTAGTTTTTCTGTCGTCGATTATCAGAAAAGCATCGCTCAATTGTATCTCAAAAAAAGAGAAGACAAAAAAGCCCTCGACAGTTATCTGAAGGGCATCTCCATGAGAGATTCTCTTGATTTCTTTTCAGGCCAAAAGAAACTGGCTATGTTGCAGTCTGAACTGGATAAGAACAAACTGCTTCTTGATAAGAAGAACCTGGAATATGAAAGTTCCCGAAAAAAGGTTGAAACAAACTATATTCTGTTGGGAATATCAGTCTCCTTCATCCTTTGCGGTCTGATGGCTTTCGCAATCCTTTCGCTCCGCAAATTGAACCGGCGTCTGATCATTGCAAAGAAGAATGCGGAGGATTCAGAAAAAGCCAAGTCTGCATTCTTAGCCAATATGAATCATGAGATACGTACGCCGCTCAATGCAATTGTCGGGTTCTCGCAAGTCCTGGTGGATGAGACCGATGAGGATGCGCGAAAGGAATATTCAAGAATCATTGAACACAATAATGATCTGTTGCTGCATCTGATCGGAGACATGCTTGACATTTCCAATATCGATTCGAAATCCATGTCATTCCATTTCCATAAACTGGATCTCTTGTCGTTTGTGAAAGAGTTGTACAACTCCTACGAACTGCAAATGTCGGAAGGGGTTACGATGCAATTGGGCGATTGCCAGCCTGTGGATTTTGTGACCGATCGGAATCGTCTGACACAGATTCTTTCCAATTTGATTAACAATTCCATCAAGCATACCCAAAAAGGGTACATCAAACTCTCGTATGAGATCGTCCCCCAAGGAATCAGTTTCAGCGTTTCGGATACCGGCGATGGTATTCCGGCAGATAAGCTTGAAACGATTTTTACACGGTTTGTGAAACTGGATGACTGGACGCAAGGCGTTGGATTAGGCTTGGCTATTTGCAAAGGATTGATCGTAAGATTGGGCGGATCCATCCGAGTCACTTCCGAAGTAGGAAAAGGTTCTGTCTTTACGGTCGTCTTGCCTACCAACCAGGTAGAAGATGTTCAGGAAGGAGGTCAGTCATGAAAAGAGTATGGCTTTTTATTTGCCTTTTGTTCCTATGCAGCCAAATGCCGGCATTGGGACAGGCTAATCATTCTCAACGAGTCGAACTCCAAGAGGATCTGAATCGTCTTCCAGCACGAAATGTCAATCGTCTTCCTCTTCTGTACCAATTGGCAAAGCTGGCCGACGGCGCTGATTGGAAATATTATCCATCTATGTTACTCTCCGAATCTCGTCAATTGCATAGCAGATATTATGAGCTTCGAGCCCTGTATCTCTTGGTCAGCTACGGCTATTATAATAATGATGACAGTCTTTTCAAATGGGCAAATCAACTTGAACCGAAGCTTTTGATAATGCATGAGGTGAAGAAATATTTCGTTGTGAGAACCTGGGTGATTCTCAGACTGGGAGAACTCGGTAAATTTAAAATGGCGAATGACAGCATACAGAATCTATATCGTTTGGCTGAATCATGGGAATCGATTGAAGGGAAAGATATAGCTGATGGACTCAAAGGTGCTATTGAAATGCTTTCGGGTAAACCTGAAGCAGGTGCAGCTCGTATCGAGAATACTCTTGCAAACATGAGGAAACATAATGATTCGCCTTCGACACTCGTGTTTGTTCTTAGATATCTCTCTTTCTCTCATCCGTCGCAGCCCAAGAGGCTCTTTTATCTCAGGCAGTTGGCTCAGGCTATTGAAAAGGCGAAGGAATTGAAACTTACAGAGTTCGATCCCGTCACACCTGTTTATCTTTTGGATTATCTGGTGGATAGAAATTATGCACGCGAATACATTATCCTGAAGGATTTTGAAAAGGCAATGTCTTATCTTAAGTTGGCTGAAAAAGATATCAAAGACCATGATCTCGGCTATCGGGATAATGAAATTGGCGAGGTTTACATGGATTATTATCTGGCTAAAGGAAATTATGAGGATGCAGTCATCATGATGGATTCTCTGATTCGGATCAATCAAAAGACCCACAATTACTATGATGTCGCCAAATTTTACAAGACAAAAGGAGATGCTCTGATGAAACTCAACAGGAATAGAGAAGCGCAAGCATCCTATTCATCTTATTATGTCTTGTCCGATTCACTTCGATTGGCGGATTATCGGGAGACGCTTGCAAGAGTGCGCGAGAACAACGATGTCAACAAACTGCAGCTCTCTAACCGAGAGATGGAGCTTCAAGCTCTCCATACGAATGAGGACCTCAGAGTTATGTATGTTATCCTTGTTACTTTTGCTTTCGCTATGATGATTTTTATTTATCTGTTGGTTTCTCGCTCGCGTACTACGAAGCGGCTGAAAGAGGAGCAGCGGAAAGCGGAGGAGGCCGACAAGATGAAATCTGCATTCCTGGCCAATATGAGTCACGAGATCCGAACTCCGCTGAATGCCATCGTCGGTTTTTCCCAGTTGATCATTGAAGAGCCGGAGCAGAGTCTGCGGGCTGAATATTCGGAAGTGATTCAGAATAGCAATGAACAATTGCAACGCATCATCTCCGATGTGCTTGACATTTCCAAGATTGAATCCAACACCGTTCAGCTTTTTATGCGTGATCAGGATCTGCCTGCTGTCATGAATGAGATACG
>CAZIVE010000024.1:28967-31692 GCA_964542435.1 uncultured Parabacteroides sp. | reverse complement strand
AAATCGGTGTGTCGGATTAGGACGGCCAGGCTGAAGATATTTCCAGGCTTCCACATCTTTCTGGTAATCTGCGCCGGTCAAACCATCGATAGCGCCGTTCACCATCCGATCAAGTGCTTCGGGAGAAGTCTCCACTCGTGCGTTAATCACCAGTTTCGCGTCACCGCTCGTTCCAGCATCACCGCGCATAGACAGCGTCTCAGCCTTACCGGTCAAATTGCCCATCACATACTGATCGCCGTTCTCAAGAATTACTTTCACGTGACCTACGGAAAGATGAGCTTTGTCGAACTGCTCCGAAAGAGAGGTCAACAACTGCTTGGCAAACTGGTTCCAGTCGGTTGTCTTGCCGTGCAAGAGAATCGTACCGTTGAGCCAGCCGAGCACAGCCTCGCCATGTGCGTAAGTGTCATAATTGATGTCGAGCAGGCGCTTTCCGGCTTCATTACTCTTCATCACAACGTCAAGCCATTGGCGAATGCCCGTTCCTTTCAAGGCACTGATCGGATAGATCGTGGCAGCTGGAAATGTCGAAGCCGTATGCTGAATGAGCTTCTGCATTTCGTCGGCAGAAAGAAGATCTGCTTTGTTGATCAGGATGACGTCAGCCTCTTCCATCTGCTTTTTTACGATATAGGCAGCATCGGGATGAAGTCCTGCATTGCCTCCGTCTAGGATCGACTGAAGCCGATGCGGATCGGTCAGAACGGAGAGCGGAGAAACGCGCAGTTCCGTGTTCCAATACTCTTTGAGCGGCTGAAGGATCGTAGCCGAAAGGTCGGCACAACTTCCCACAGGTTCTGCAATGATCACGTCTGCCTGCACATCCAAGCGCAGATGACGTATGGCATCCGTAAAGCCGTTGAAGTTGCAGCAGAAACAACTGCCACTCACCTCTTCCACCTTCAGATGATTGTGCGTAAGCAATGCACTGTCCACCAATTGTGGCGCCTGATCGTTCGTGATCAAACCCACGCGCAGACCCTGTTCCGTCAGCATCTTGGCAGCCTGCCAAAGCAGCATGGTCTTGCCGGATCCTAAAAAACCGCCGGCGAGTATGATTCTTGTCAAATTCATTCTATGTAGTTTTTACTATCAATTCTATTTTTATTATTTACCACAGCAGCACTGTGATTTCTTTTTCATCAGCGGCTCCAATATATAAAGGAAGAAAAGTGCCGCCAGAGCACCGCCTAAAATGGGTGCAAGGATATAGACGAAGAAAAATCCTCCTTCATTGTCCGGGAATGCAGCCGATCCCCATCCGCAGATGGCAGCCACAATGCGCGGTCCGAAGTCACGGGCAGGATTCAGTCCGGCCTGCGTCAAAGGCGCTTCGAGACAGATGATGGATGTGATGGCCAATCCAATGAACATCGGCGCCATTGCATCGCTGGGTCTTCCCACATTACAGCCTTCCGTCAAAGCGAAGATGAAGATAAGCAGCAGAAATGTACCGATGCCTTCACCGAACATAGCCAGCGGCATGGAAACGACAGCCCCCTTGTCGCCTGGATTGGGATAAAACTCGCCGAACATACGTGCCGTATCGACAGAAGCCGCCGATCCACGAATGATGCCATGTGCACTTTCATACGCAGCTATCGAAGGCGAAAACATGAGGTAAAGCACGAAGCCTGCCAGAATAGCACCAAGAAACTGTGCCAAAAGATAGGACGGCAGTTTTTTTGCATTCATTCTTTTGCTGATCACCATGGCAATGGACACAGCCGGATTGAGATGCGCACACGAAAGGTAACGCGTCAGATAAATGGCCAGTGCCACAGCCAATCCCCACAACAATCCAATCTGCAAGATGCTGCTGTATTCTCCGAAGAGCACCGCCATCGCCACTGATCCGCAGCCGAACAGCACCATGACAAACGTCCCGATAAATTCTCCTGTGAATTCTTTCATTCTATATGTTTTAATGGAAAAACATAGGGGCGAAAATCTTTCGCCCCTAAATCTCCGCCGTGATTAAGCGACGTTATTTAATCTTATAAGCTCCAAGGAAATTTCCGTGGCGGATATAAAGCACACCGTCACTGATGACAGGATGAGCCCAGTACGGACCTTCGCCCTTTGTGATACGGAACTCACTGATGACATCAAATTTAGCCGGATTCGGACGAACCAGACCTACAGCACCACGACGCTCGTCATAACAATACAGCAATCCGTCGGCAGAGATGATAGAGCCTTTACTCTTTCCTCCTGTCCAAGCCTGATCATAAAGAGTCTTGCCTGTGTTCCAGTCAACTGCCAACCAATGTCCGTCGGTATTGGTGATATGGTTTGATCCATAGACGACATTGTTGATGAGTACGTATGCTCCAACGTGTGTATCGAGATCGCTATTGCTCCAAACCAGTTTCACGCTCTTCAGGTCGTCAGCCAACTGCAATTTGAAAGCTCCTGCATCGTAACCCTGGCTAAAGAAGATGAAGCCATCTTTGAAGATAGGTGTGTTGGGAGCAATCTTGCCGCCTCCCCAGCCGCCTTTGCCCCAGTTGTCAAACTTCCATTCGATAGCACCGGTTTCTGGATCAACGCCGATCAGATTGACGCCTGTCGATCCGATGATCTGACGTTTGCCTTTGTACGTGATCAGAATCGGAGAAACATAAGCACCTTGATCACCTAACGACGGACTCTTCCAAACAAGAGATCCGTTGGATTCATTCAATGCAACCATCGTGGTCTGTTTTCCTGAAGGAGTGTA
>CAZIVE010000024.1:10161-28867 GCA_964542435.1 uncultured Parabacteroides sp. | reverse complement strand
GCCGTCGTATAAGCGGAGAAGATCTCCTTCGTTCCGTCTTCGTTCATGCCGGTGATATAGACCTTACCCTCGTAAACGACAGGACTGGAATAGCCTTTACCGGCATCCACCACTTCCCAAAGTTGCGTCGGACCAGCTGCCGGCCACTGTTTCAACAAACCCATTTCCTGGTAAATACCGTCGCGGTGCGGTCCGCGCCAACCGTAAGAAGCTTGTGCCGACAAATCCGTCGTCAGCATACATGCAAAGGCTACAAGGCCCAAACATACGTTTCTCTTGTTCATAATTGTTTTCATTCTTGTTGTTAGTATAATATTGTTTATTTGATTTTATAAGCTGCCAAATAACTGCCGTGACGAACGTACAGAACTCCGTTGTTGATGACGGGATGAGCATAATAAGCACCTTCGCCTTTGGTGATACGGAATTCACTAACCACGTCAAACTTGGTCTTGTTTACATTGGCAAGACCTACATAACCGTGACGCTGATCATAGATATAAAGCATTCCGTCTGCACTGATGATGGCACCGTTTCCTTTACCGCCTTTCCATGCCTCTCCGTAAAGTTTTTTACCTGTTGCCCAATCGATGGCGCACCATTCGGTCTTCGCACGATCAATCGCGATGGAAGTATAGATCACACCGTCGATCAAGACAAAGCCGGTCATATCGACCTTCAGCGTTGAATCGGTCCAAACCTTGGAGACACTCTTCATGTCGTCGCCCAGTTTAAACATGGTCAAACCGGCCTCTTCACCACCGGTGCTCAGCAGATAACCATCCTTGAAGATAGGTGAATCAGAAGCGGTATTTCCTTCGCCGAACGGATTCTTGCCCCAGTCGGAAGTTTGCCATTCAAGAGAACCGGTCTCAGCATCCAAGCCGACAATGCTAATGTCCGTGTATGCCACAACCTGTTTCTTACCCTTATAATTGATCAATATCGGAGAAACATAAGCGCTCTTCTGCTTGATAGACGGACTTTGCCATACGGTCTTGCCCGTTGCAGCATCAAGAGCCACCACCGTTGTTTTCTTTCCACCGGCTGTGTAAATAACCTTTCCATCATAAACCAATGGTGATTCACCGTTACCCCATCTTTCAGCCTCATTGCCGAAAGTTGAGCCTTCAACTTTCCAGACAATAGAGCCATCGGCTGTGTTCAAGCAAACAATCTCTCCGTTTTCACTTATGACATAAGCCTTATCGCCGACAATAGTCGGAGTGGTTCGTACATCAGGATCGTTGGCTTTGGTCCAAAGATTGCCATACTCTTTTGCGTAAAGCTGCTTGCCATCGAGCGAATAGGCCATGAAAACCTCCTTCGTCTCGTCTTGTGAGTCGCCGGTGATATAAAGACGATCACCCACAATGACCGGACTTGAGAAACCTTTGCCAAGATCCGAAGCTTCCCAAAGCAATTCAGGACCATTGGCAGGCCATTTCTTCAGGAGTCCCGTTTCATTATAGATGCCATCGCGATGAGGACCGCGCCAACCGAATTGTTCCGGCATCTGACTACCGATAGAACTTGAATCAGCAGCTTCTGCTGTCTGACTTCCGGAAGGTTTATTGGAACATCCAACGAAGAATGTTGCCAATACAAACAAAAGGGAAAAATACGTTACTGTCTTCATACCTTGTTTATTATGTTGTTATAAATTCGAATTATCTTCTCAGCCTGCGCCGTATCGCTATAACGTGAAACGGAAAGAGACAATGCACCAGCACGGCAATTGTTGAAAAGCTGTTTGTCCGTCAAGATCATCTCGAGCGCCTCAGCCAGTTTGTCGCTGTTGTTGGGCTCATAAATAACACCGGCATCACCTACGATTTCCCTGAAAGAGCCCGACGATGGTTCTACAACCGGTCGTCCTGCTGCAAAGGATTCACAAATATAAAGTCCCGTACTCTCATCGAACGTGATGGGAACAGAAAGAACCGTGATGGAACTGTAGAAAGCCGCATGATTGTCCGGATCATATTTCTCTTCAAAGTCCACGGAGTCTTTCCATGGCGCCAGCATTTGCTTCACCTTTAGTATAAAGGCCTTGTCGATACCTGTACTTCCTCCACCAATGTTCAGTCGCAGTTTTGGAATGGAATTCTTTTTCTTCAACTTAATAAAGGCATCAGCAAGAATATCCAATCCGCCGGCTTTGTTCATCCGGTTGAAGTAACCGATGACAGGAACATCAGGAAAAGAGGATGTATTGTATTTGGTACGATTCACTCCAGGATAAACGACGCTGGTCTGATCTTTGATCTCTGGAAAACGTTTCACGATCACATTCCGATAGAACTCACTGGTCGTGAGAAATCGGCTGATATATCGGTTATTTTCTCTAATCGCCTGCCAAGCAAGAAGTGCCTCCTTCTTCTTCATACTGTCGATCCAAACCTCTTCGTCCTGAAGAGAACATACGATCGGGATATCCAGCTGTTCCTGAATGGCTCGAGCAATGCCGAGTAAAAGAGATGACGACAACTGAATCACATCAAACTTCTCGCTTCCCTTTATCCAATCAATCATCTGCTGCACCTGTTCACGAAAGGCAGGATCATCGCCCGTAATCATGGCCATGGTCATACTTTCCATACCCTCAGCCGAAGTCGTTCCAGACAAAGAAGAGGCCATCTTGAGCATCCGGTCTGAATCGGAAATTTTGCGAAGCCAGGAAGGCATCTTGCGCTTTCCGAAGAACTTTTGTGCAAGATAAAAGGTCGTAGCCGGGAAGAAAAGCGGCGTGTCAGTCTTATAAACGGCATGACGGAACGGAAGATAAAGCGGCATAAGAACCACTTCATGTCCCGCTTTCCGGAGCGCAGAAGCCTGCATGTTGTCGCGAAGACAATTGCCACAGTAGAACGATTCGCCCGAACCCGGTATAATAAATAGTATTTTCATTCTCGATCTGTATTTACCAATTCATAATGAGTTAACTCCTGACGAACAGATTGCCGTACGAAGATGACCACACAGAGCATAAACAGGACAGCGAACATCAGTGCAAGCAGCCACACTCCTGCTCCAGCATTCATGAAGCTAATGCTTACACCGACCAGCGAACTGATCACACCTGTCGCAATCGCATAAAGCGGAACCATCAGATTCTCTTTTATCAGGGAAGGTCCAATCACGCCATCTGCATAGCCGAGCATTCGAAACAGGGAGATCTCTTTGCGACGCATCGTCAGATTCTTACGAATGACGATGATGAAGCTCATGATTCCAAGCAGCAGTCCAAAACCACCCAACGTCAGAAATATATTGAGATACGTGTCCGTCACTTCATTGAACTCTTTCAATCGTTCATTCGTGGGCGTGACTCGCACACCATATTCACTCAAGGCTTGCGTCAACACCGTCTTGACCGAAGAGACCTCATCGTCTTTCACCTTCAGCAAAAAGATTTCAGATCCGCCAATCTCCTTCCATATTTCACGAAAAAATGATCGGTCTATCAGGATATGCCCCTGGAAAATGGAGTTGGAGATCGTACCGGCAAGGATGATCGGCACATCATTCCCAAGTTTATCCTGATAATGGAGTGTATCGCCCAGTTTCATACCCAAGCTCCAAGTCAAGACATCAGCATCGACCAATGCAGGATAAACCTTACCTGCTTTTTTGGTCAGATTAGTGAAGGATTTCTTGCCTGGATAAAGGCTTTGTTCGATCTGAAACTTACTTTCTGAAAGTGCGTTCATATCAATACCCATGACGGAAGGCTGCATGACTTTGTTCAAATTGAGGCAACTGGCATCGTCAGCTTTGTACAAAAGACATTGAAGTACGGAAGCATCTGAAGGCAGATCCGTCAGAGAAAGTTTCTCTCTTCCCTCAGTTGTGGAGATATTGTGATAGATCGGAACGGTGCTCTCTGCCCAAAGAGAATAACCGCCAGTTCCGCTCTCAATCTGCGAGCCATTGCCAAAACCTTTTCGGTTCAAACCGACAGAGAAGACTATGAATACGCCCATCGAAAGAGCCAGAAACGAAAGCATCGCTTGCTTCTTATTGGCAAAGAGCGTCTTCCAAACAATCGCATTGCGAGATAGAGTTTCCGAAGCTAAAGCCTTCTTGCTGATGATATAATCACCCCAGATGGCAGCGGCACCAATCAGGATAACACCATCCGTTACAAAGAGTGCAACCGAATGAAAGATGAAGAAGTTTACCAAGATGATTCCAACGGCAACCACCGCCGAGAGATAAGCTGCCATCTTCTTTCGCGCCAACGAAGTACTACGCTTCGATGTTTCCTCACTCCTCACCTTCAAGGCACGGACAATGGAATAACGCAACAGGAGCATCGAGATGATGATGCCAGAGAATAATCCGATCAGTATCATGGCCGGACTGAGATGAACCAGGAATCCACCGGTTTGTGTAGCTCCTTTCCAAACGCCACCCAAAAGAGTCATGATCAGCCAGGTGTAAAGAAGACTGAACAGAACGCCAATGATAGAGGCAGTCAGGACAACCGGTGCTGATTCGTTCCAAAGCATGCTGATGATCCTTCGCCGTTTGTATCCTAAAGCTTTGAGCAGACTGATCTCGTTACGTCGCTGGTACAACATCTGAGAAAGGGGATTCAACATCAAGAGAAGTGCGGAAACGATGATGAAGAAGCCGAGGGCAAGGAAAAGACTGGAGAAATCCACGCCATTGCGAGCCGCATACATTCCTGACTCACGAGGATGCACGACCTGCAGACCGAACTGCTGAGGATGAAGTCCGTTCATGTTGGGAGCTGTATTGATACGGATTCCTGTAGCTGTGCCATATACATTGCCCCATTCCGATGCAACAGCAGCATAACTGATAATCGCCTTCGGCGTAGAACGATAGACATTCCAATAATGTTCGTCCTCATCTTTGATCAAATCCATGTTGATGGGAAGATCACTGTCCCAATCGGTACAACGTTCCACATCAGACAATCCGGGAAAATCTGCACTGAGCGTCTTATCTTTCTGTAAGTCTCCAATAGGCACAATCGAAACAACGCGAAGACGCAGAGAATCATTTTTCAGTGTTTTGAGATCCTGCGAAACGAAATAGGAAATTTGAACTTCATCACCAATCTGTGCATTCAGACGACGAGCCGAATAATCGGAAAGGATGATCTCATCTTTTCCCAATGTTCTGCCTTTATATATATCTGTCGCAGTAATGAAGGAATAGGGAATGGAAACGTCATGGCATCCAATGGAATTGGCCAAATAGGAAAAAAGACGGCTCGAACCAGAATTATTCTGACAAACGGACTTGACGACATCATCCGGCATTAGGACACGATCAGACGATACTTCATAGCCATCCTCTAGCTTCGAAACTTGAAGACCTGACATTTCCGGTGTCCAAATGTTCTGAATCTGCTTTTCCGAAACCGATTCGCGATCTGAGATGATGTTTATCTTGCCATCCACTTTCAGAACCTTGGCCAATTCATCCTGATTGACAAAGACATTAAACGGAAGGATCTGCTCATTTTTCAGCGAAATATTGCCACCGTCAGAAGGCTGTCGGATTCCTTTGAAGGAAAGACGCATCGAGGTGGAATAGTTCTCTGTCACAAACAGAGAGCCGGAAGGAACCAAACCTGTAGAAGGAAGTCGAAGCACCAGATCTTCTTGATGGCCGAGCAACAGCTCCTTCTGCAAAGCCGAATTGATCAAAGCCGAACCTTCGGCAGGGGCATCCTTGCCCACAACGCCCCAGACCATCACAGGAACAAGGCGCCCATTGGTGGAAATAAAGCCATCACTTACCAGAAAACCTTGCGCTTTTCCTTTCAACAAAGGCGTGTCAAGTATCTTTTGGGAAAGGAATGAATTGGAAGAGACGATAAAGGTTTCTGCATCGCCGAGCCGTTCCGAGACTCTGCGTTCGAGAGTTGTACGCACAGAATCACCTACAAGCAGACTGCCGCAAATAACTGTCACCGTAATGACGACAGCCGCCGCTATCAGCTTGTAATAGCGCCGATAATAGGCAATACTCCTATGTATCAGTTTTTTCTGCTTCATATCAACATTCCTTCTTTAAGTGTCAATATTCTTCCGGCAGCCGCTGCAGTATCGTCTGCATGCGTTACCATAATAATCGTCGTATGCAAAGCGCTGTTGATCTCTTTGAACAAAGAGACAATATGATGTGCATTATCGGAATCAAGTTGTCCTGTCGGTTCATCGGCCAGCAACAGCAGCGGTTTCATGAAGAGCGCGCGACAAGCTGCCACACGACTGGCTTCACCGCCGGAAAGAGTCTCTGGGAATTGACCGGAAAGTTGGGAAATACGCATCAGCTCCATCAGTTTGTTTGCATATTCAATATCCGAAGGCTCTGCTTGAACGCAAGATGCGAGTTTAGGTAGAAGAATATTCTCGAGCACGGTGAACTGAGGCATCAGACGATGGTCCTGGAAAAGGAAACCGATCTGCGTATTGCGAATCTTTGAGAGATCGAGGTTCGGCGTAGTCAACTCTTGGCCATTGAACAGATAACTTCCGCCGTCGGGACGAAGCAACGTGCCGAGAATTGACAACAGCGTCGTCTTACCCGAACCGGAACGTCCTTTGATGGCAACGAACTCGCCCGCTTCCACCTTCATGCTCAGTTTGCGAAGTACATAGTTCTGATGTTCTTCTCCGTCTCTGAAACTCTTCTCAATATCTTTTAATTCTATCAGTGCCATAATCCTATTTATTTCCGAAACAAAGCAATGTTCCTTTGGTAGTAAGAATAAAGAAATGATCCTTAATAACAGCAGGAGAACCCATAATCTGCTCGCCTGTGTCATATTCCCATACAAGTTCGCCCTTGTCAGCACTCACGATCGAAACGATGCCTGTCTTGGTGCATGTAATGATCTTATCGCCACAAACCACAGGAGAACTTTCGCCCGTATTTCCCTTCACCAAGAACTTCCAGTTGATCTTTCCTGTCTGTCGGTTGATGGAATAGAGATGATGATCGTCTGAAAGGATGTAAACGGCGCTCTTCGTAATTGAAGGAACGGAAACCAATGAAACATCCTCACTGCCTTTCATGATCTTCTTCGACGAGGTGATCTTGCCGTCGTTCAATGTCAATTCATAGACATCTCCGGAATAATCGCCGATGTAAGCTGTATTCTCGAATACGGCAGGAGAAGCCGGGACATAACTGTCGAGCAACAGCGAATCGGTCTGTTCCCCATTCTTGGAATCAATCACACGCAGCCAAGAGTCGCAGCCTCCAAAGAGTACATCCCTATTCCACAACGCTACAGCACCGTTGATGTAATATCCGGATTCAAAACGACTGATCTCCTTTCCCGTCTCGCTGTCGATGCAATAAAGGTAGTTGTCGTAACTTCCGAAGACAAGCGCCTTCTTCCCTTTGAACTCAACCCAATTGGGAGAAGCCGAGATCTGTCCTTCGGCATGGAAAACCCAAAGCGTATCTTTCTTGGCAAGCGAAACAGCGACCATGCGACCGTCAATGGTTCCAATGTACAGATTGCCGTCAGAGATAATCGGCGAAGCTTCAACTGTCGTTGCCAGATCATATTCGAAGGAAAGATTCCCATTGATATCCACGCCGCGGATCTTTCCTTTTCGATCACACCAATAGGTAGTTCCGTTATCCACAATCGGAGACGAGACAGTTCGGGTAAAACTCTTGTAAGACCAAAGCAACTTCGGCTCTTTGGGTAATGTCAAGTCAGTATAGCCGCTCAAAGCTGCATCGCCGCGGAAGAAATGCCAATCCATCACATCCTTCTCCGAAACTGTGGATGACTTCTTCCCACAACCGGACAAGAACGCTCCGACTGTAACAATCACAGTCAGCAAAACAACCATATGTAACTTCGTCGGCATCATTTATTTCAATGTCTTTACATATAAAGCACCGGTTGGACAGAGATGAGCAATCTCTTCCGTAATATGTGATTTGCTCTCATCAGGAATGATCACCTGCATTCCAAAACCTCTGTTTCTGAACGTAAAGCCGTCTTTACTGTTATAGACGCAGAGTCCACAGCGTACACACTTCGCCGGTTCAAACCAAATGTCACCATTGATATGGATCTTGACAAAAGGAAGTTTCGAACTGGTCTCAAACGACGGACGACTGATCCCAAGCAACGTAGCATCCTTACGCAGCTTGCATTCGTGACGTTCATTGCAGGCACAATGCAGACAACGCGAAGGATTGTTCGTATTCACCTTCAGCAACTCCTTTTCGGCAGGCGTAAACCGACCCAAACGAGAACGGAACGAAACCTTGTCCATCTTCTGACTCGCTGCGTCATAACCGGGCAGAATAGTCAGATTCTTGGCAGCGATCTCTTTGATGATGGCGCGTATCTCTACCGCTTTGTCTACCGTTCCGCGTCGGCAAGCCTTTTCACAAGGAGCCTTGCAATTAGTGCATCCTATTTCCGGAAGAGCAAATACGCCAGCAATCAGTGAATAGGCCTCCTGATATTTTCCGGCATCATAGAAAGCCAGCATCCGCTCGATGTCAAGGCCTTGCGGACAAACCGTCGTACAAGGTGCTTCGCAATCGGCACGATGGTCACTGAGAAGCAGTTCCAATGACATGCGGCGAATCTCGTTCACCTCTTCACTCTCCACATCGATCTCCATACCTTCTGTTGGCATCGTTGTGCAAGACGGAATGATCTGTCCGTTTGCGCAGTTCTTCACTGCGCAAACCATGCAGGAGGATTTGTGCTTCGCATTCTTCGAATAGCAGAGCGAAGGAACAACATGTCCCATACGACGAGCCACTTCAATCAAGGTCTCGCCTTCGAGCACTTCAACCTCTTTATCGTTAATTTTTATCTTCATATTCTTTATTATATAGTTTCTGCACCGTTATGCAGGTTTCTCCTCCACTTCGTGCACATGCAGCGGTTCCGTCTTGATGGCATCATAGCAGCAGACATCCGTACACAGTCCGCAACGGACACATTTGTCCACATCAATAGTATGAACCTGATAAGGCGTGTAGGGAATAGCATCCACAGGACAAGCTTTTGAACATTTCGTGCAACCGATGCACTTATCTGTCACCACGTATTTGATCATGTTCTTGCAGGTTCCTGTGCGGCAAATACCATTCACATGGTCGATATATTCCTGACGGAAATACTTGAGCGTTGTTAAAACCGGATTAGGAGCCGTCTTTCCCAAGCCGCAAAGCGCAGCACGTTTTACGGTGAGAGCAAGCTTTTCCAGCCGATCGATGTCGGCCATCTCAGCTTTTCCATTGCATAACTTCTCGAGAATGTCGAGCATGCGTCTGATGCCAACGCGGCAGAAGGTACATTTGCCACACGACTGGTCGCAGGTGAAACTGAGGAAGAAACGAGCCACATCAACCATGCAACTGCTTTCGCTCAATACGACCAATCCGCCTGAGCCCATCATGGCGCCCATCTTCGTGAATCCGTCGTAATCGACCTCCACATTACAAAGTTCTGCAGGAATACAACCGCCGGAAGGTCCGCCGATCTGTACTGCTTTCAACTTCTCTCCGCCTTCCACGCCGCCGCCGATATCTTCGATGATCTGATTCAGCGTAACACCCATCGGAACTTCCACCAGTCCGCCATGACTGATCTTACCGGCTAAAGCAAATACCTTCGTGCCTTTACTCCCTGCTGTTCCAATCTTAGCATATTCCTCTGAACCATGATTAACGATATATCCGATTTGACTGAGTGTCTCTACATTATTAATTAAAGTAGGACGACCGTTCAAACCTGACACTGCAGGATAAGGCGGACGTTGTTTCGGAAAACCGCGATCCCCTTCAATGGAAGCGATCAGCGCCGTTTCCTCGCCGCAGACAAAGGCTCCGGCACCTTGGAATATGCGTACATTCAATGAGAAACCGCTGCCAAGGATGTTATCTCCTACGAGATTTCTCTCACGACAGATCTCCAAAGCCTTGTTGATTCGAACGACAGCAAGCGGATATTCAGCACGAATATAGAAAATCGCCTCATTGGCACCCACAGAATAGGCAGCAATGATCAGACCTTCAATGACTCTAAACGGGTACGATTCCAGCAACATTCGATCCATGAAAGCTCCGGGATCTCCTTCGTCACCGTTACAGATGGCATATTTGTCCTTGCCTTGTGAAGCAGCCACAATCTGCCATTTCTTTCCGGTCGGGAAACCGGCTCCGCCACGACCACGTATTCCTGCGTCAAGCACCGTCTTGATCACTTCATCACGCGACATTCCGAGCACTTTCTTCAGTCCTTCAAAGCCTTCGTGCGCCATATAATCATCCAGGTTGAGCGGTGAAATGATGCCATAGCCGAAAGTAGATATATGTTTCTGAACGGAAAGAAAGCCATTGATGATTCCGGTACGTTCGTGCTCATTCTTCCAGATGACGTTATCCCAAGTCGAATCGGTCTGGAAGGTATCAATATGGTTGAATAGTGCATTCTTCAAGCGTTTCAAGGGACTGGCCGGCTTGAAGTGATGGAAAAGCATCTCCTTGATTTCCGTAGGCTTCACATTCGGATAACGAGTGATGGTTCCGTCAGCTTGGACCACGTCGATCAGCGGAACCTGATTGCAGACGCCAACACAACCGACCGGTTTGATGTTGACTTCGATGCCCAATTCATTGCACGCTCTCTTGATCTCTTCATAGATAGCCGCCGAACCGCTCGCCTGGCAACAGGAACCCATTCCCAAACGAATCTCTCCCTCAACCTGACGAAGAGCCTGACGCTCCTCCTCTTTCTTCTTCTCTTCAGCAAGAGATAGGAAGTCCGCAATCACCTCATTCACTCTTCCAGGAACAACATGACCGAAGATCTTTCCGTCGATCTGCACAACCGGAGCCAAGGTACAGCATCCAAGACAGGCGATCTTCTCAATGGAGAAAAGCTGATCGTCGGTCGTGATCGCATCCTCAGGCATCTTCAGCTCGCGGCGGAAAGCGTCATAGACATTGTCCGAACCCTTCACATGACAAGCCGTGCCGTTGCATACCTTGATGACATGCTTGCCATAAGGAACATGACGGAACTGGGAATAGAACGTGGAGACGCTGATGAGCTGGGCTCGATCTATCTCCGTTCGTTCGTACACACGTTTCAAGGCATCCGAAGGCAGATAACTGAACTCCTCCTGCAAAGCCTGTAGCAAAGGAATGACCTTTTCACGAGTGGTGCCGACACGATCAATGATGGCGTCCACTTTCGCGGTCATCTCCTCTTTTATATTTTCTTTGTCACAATCACATGCCATAGTTACATCTTCTTTACGCAATAAATACTCTTCTCGGTACGAACCACAATTCTGCCATCGGTGAAGGCCGGCGTAGCGAATGTCTTCTCGCCCGTATCAAACGATGCGAGCAGCTTGCAGTTGTCGTCAGCTGAGAAGATGAACATCTTTCCGTCGTTGCTGAACAGATAGATTCTGCCTTCTACGATAACCGGAGATGAATAGAACTCCACATTCAGTTCGTGCGATTTTCTCAATTGTCCGGTCTGCGTGTTGAAGGCAGCAAAGACACCGTAACTCGTGGCAAGATAGAGATTGCTCTTCGTGGCGACAGGACTGGAAACTTCAGGCAGGTAATCGGAACTTTCCCAAAGTACCTTTCCATCCGTGCCGTTGATAGCAACAAGCTTTGCATATTCACTGGCTCCGTAAACGATGCCATTGGAACTGCAAGGACTGGAAGCGACCTCTCCGGAGAGACAATCCACATGCCACAGCTGTTTGCCATTGCTCAGATTATATCCGGAGATGGATGGATTGCCCATCAACACCAATTGAGGTTTTCCACCGACATAGGCAATCGAAGGAGAGCTCCATGTCGTCTTCTCTTTACGCGGCGTACTCCAAAGCTGTCTGCCCGTTGCAGCATCGAGAGCAATGACTCGGGGAGAATTCTGATTGTCGTATTCCACATAGACGGCATTGCCGAACATGATCAGGGATGATGAATAACCGTAGAGATTGCTCGGCACACCGAGATTCTTCGCCCAAACGCGTTTGCCGTCCATATCGGTACAGAGAATGTCGCCAGTAGCAAAGATGGCGCACACCTGTTTGCCGTTGGTAGAAACACTGGATGCGGACATTCCGGCATCTTCCTTGGTCTTGACACTTCGCGGTGAACCCGGGATATTATCGGCCGAAGCTTTCCAAAGCTGTTTTCCGGTCAATAAATCGAAGCAATACAGTTCGCGAGCCTTCGAATCGGCACCGGACAGAAATACCTTGTTACCGTTGATGATAGGAGAATTACGTCCTGCACGCGGCACACTGACTTTCCATGCGATGTTCTTGCCACTCTTCAAATTCCAGCTTGTCGGAACACCTTTTGCCGATGAGATACCATTGGATATGTTGCCACGGAAGGAATTGCTCGTCACGCCGGAAACCGGTGCCGACGTTGAATCAGCCACGGCACTCGTATCGGCGGAAGCCGTCAGTTCAGCATTGTCCTGACTGTCGCCCGAAGCCGCTTCGACCGTTACCTTCGCTGGCTTGTCGCTCTTTCCTCCCAATTTCAAGAAGGGCGACGACATGAAGCCGAAGACCAGTGCTATGGCAGCTATCACAACCGCTCCTCCAATGACATATTTCCTTGCCAATGTCTTATTGGCCCATTCATCGATCGGATCCAATTCCTTATCCGGGATGTTCTTGCGATCGGCAAAGTAGAAATGCGTACATACCACAAAGACTGCGAGCATTCCGAAGAGGATATAAATGCCGACCATCAGATGATCATGCTGTACGAAATAGGCTTTTCGTGACATGAGATCAAGCTGACGAATCTCCTCTTGCAGTTGGGGATTGTTGGAATTCGTTTCATTGAGCTGCTTCAATGTCTCCATCACAGTCGTCTGCAAAGGCGTCGCACCGCGAACCTGGAAATAGTTCGTGACGAGCATGATGGACATGACCACAATAAAGATGGCCGAAACAAAAGCAATGTTTCTAAGAATGGCTTTTTTCATGATTCTTGTTTTCTAAAATGATTTTGTCATTGTTCTGCGGACAATAGCTGAAGCAACGTCCACAGCTGACACAGTTTGCTGGATCTATTTCATAATGCAGGCGTTTCCTGCGAACCGACAGATTGATTAATGCCAGACCGATCACCAGACCGATGAAACCTCCGACGATGGTGGAATAGAGTTTGAAGTCTGCCTGATGCTTTTCGTATGAGGCTTTCAGCGCAGCGACCGTTCTTCCCTGACCATAGAACGCTTCCAGGTCGAGATTGAGGTTCTCCTGCGGATTGGCTTCCTGAGCCATCACCATGTCGTAGAGCTTGACATCTTTATTCACACGACTGATGCTGCCGCTCGACATTCGCATCAGCAAAGCACCGGCAATGATCAGAATGGGAAGACCGACGAAATATCCGAGCATTCGTCTGACACCTTGGCTTCGGCTTTCCTTCACTTCATTGTTGTAGGGAGGACGAACGGCATCTACGGGACAAGAATTGTGACAAAGGTCGCAACTGATACATTCTTTCGTCGTCAGACGGCTCTTCCAGATAGATACTCTCGAGAAAAGGCTGAGCAGCGCTCCGTAAGGACAGAGGAATCGGCAGAACGGTCTTCCCGTGAAAACTGCTGCCAACAAGAGCAAAGCACCGGCCGTGACAAATCCGACAGCACCACCGAGACGATAGATGCCGATGAACGGATCAAAACGGCAGATGATGAAAAGGCTCTTCGTAGCGGCAAAGAGAATGCCGAACGCCAGATAAATCCAAGGGATGATTCCAAGGACTGTAGAGACCGCTTTCGAAAGACGGTAGTTCTTCACGTTCACGATATCCTGCAAGGCTCCGAACGGACAAACGCCGGCACAGAACACTCTTCCGAAGAAGAAGGCGAAGATGATGGGAAGGATGAAGAAAGCAAGAACCGACAACGGCAGTACATAGGTCGGATCGACGAATGCCAGGACGACATTCTGAATCGAACCGATGCTGCACACGCATCCTTTGCGGAAAAATCCGAAATAGGCAATCGAGATGATGGAGACCCAAACAATCGGTTTGCGGTTGCGCTTCTTCATCATCGCCCAGGCTACGACACTCATCAGTACGACAAGCAGAACGATATCCACCACTTCCCACACCATTTCGTGGGGCAGCGCATAGTGCAGATCCGGATATTTGTATCCGGATTCGAACTCAGGCTTCGGAAAACGCTGCACGGCCATAGCTGTCAGCGTAAAGAAAAGCGAGGAGATTGTAAACAACAGCTTCTTCATTCCTTATCCTTTTAATTCGTACGCATTCTTATTGGATACACGCTGGATGGCATCACCCGGACAGTTCGTAGCGATCTTGCACTGATTGCAGTTGACGCAAAGATCACGCTTGATCTGCAGGTAGAGCGAACCGTTACCGAACGATCCACAGCCTTTGGCGCACTTGCCGCAACCTGTACAGAGACTCTCGTCAATGGCATATTCGAAATAGGGATCTTCCACGAACTTGCGCGAGATTGCTCCGGTCGGACAAGTCAGGTTCTCGGCGGCCGTGTTCAGATCCTTCACGTTCGAGCGGTAATAGCCGCCGCAGAGATCACAATAGCCGCACACGCGATTGGCATGGAAGCATTTCACAGCGGAAACCGTCAGGACACAATCGGTCTCACAGCGTCCGCAGTTGGTACATTTATTCCAGTCGATCTGCCAGAAGTAGTCGGCTTTCTCCGCTTTGGCCTTCGGGATCAATGCACCGAAGGCAGCTAGGATTGTTCCACCTGCGACCACCGTTCCGGCTTTCTTCAGAAACTCCCGACGATCCTGCGGACTCTTCTTTGATTTATTTTCCTTTTCCATCTTTCATCAGATTGTTACGTTCTTGCGCAGCGGACATTCGAGACCACACAACGAGCAGTCTGTGCCCTCTGCCAAAGCACCGTCATATTGAAAAAACGAAATACGATTCTTTCCACTTACGATCACCTTGTCATCATCCAAACGGACATTGTAAGCCACATTGCCACCGCCCAAGGCCTTGCTGTCGAGCAAGACGCTGCGGAACTTCCCGTCACTGCTGTAGCAGCTGATGCGCGGATTGCCCTTCTCCGATGTGATGATCTCGCCGTTCGATGTATGTGTCAGATGAACCGGATTACAGCAGCCGCAGAACATGCCAGCAGCGCCTCCGGCTTTTCCGAAAGCTCCTTTGTATTGTCCGTCCAATGTGTAGCTTTCCACCTGATGACGGCCGGGATTGGAACAATAGATACGGTCATTCGAAGCCGTGATGCCGAATGAATAGCTCGGAATGATGAAATCGTTCGGACTGCTGATGACGGAGACGAAGCTGCCGTCTGTGCTGTATTTGAAGATCGCCTTGTTGCCTGCATCGGTGACAAAGAGGTTGTCTCCTGCTATGGCAAACGAACAGTAGTCGGCATGGTCGTCGCAGGCTTTCCAGTCACGAACGAGGTCGCCTTCCATATTGTAGGCTTCGATGCGTGTCGGGAAAAGCAGATAGATGGTCTCGTCCTTGACAGCGATATCCCGTACTTTGCTGGCCACAGCGAAGTTCTGACTCAGATTTCCGGAACGATCATATACATATATGCCGTTAGCCGCTGCCACAATGACCTTGTCGCCGGACAGTTCGAAACCGTCGATCCATTCCGGGACTTCGATGGATGAAAGCAATCTGTATGGCGACTTGGATCCTTGGGGAACAGCCTGAGCTTTCCTTTCAACCTCCTGATTCCCGTACTTGTTGTACAGCAACTTGCCCGACACGCCTACAATGGCGCCACCGGCAATGACAGAACCACAAATCCGCAAGAACTTCTTGCGCGAAATGTTTGTTGAATCTTCTTTCTTCGGTTCCATATTCTATTTCTCCTTCCTATATTCTTATTGTTTTATCTCATTATAAATGCCTCAAACTGTTCGAAACCTGGTTCATGATGTGAGTACAGGTCGCCGCTGCCGGCTAAAGCAGTACTCATGATGTGAGTACAGGTCGCCGCTGTCGGCTGAGGCAGTACTCATGATGTGAGTACAGGTCGCCGCTGTCGGCTAAGGCAGTACTCATGATGTGAGTACAAGTCGCCGCTGTCGGCTGAAGCAGTACTCATGCCGTGAGTACAGGTCGCCGCGATCGGCTGAGGCAGTACTCAACGCTTGACCATGGATTCCGCTATCTCCTGACGCACTTTTCATAATGCGACCACTCCTATTGTATATCATTTCAACCATTTCTTTTCTCTTTTTGATAAACCACAATTCGGTCCTTTCCACCGACAAAGTAAAGACCTTTGTCTGCCTTTATCTCCGAAGCGTCCGTTCCAACACCAAGGTTCTTCGCATTGAAGAGCTGCATGAGATTGTTGCCGCTGCGGTCATACAGACTGATACGCGGTTTGCCTTGATCGGAAGCCAGCATCGTACCGTAAGGCGTAAAGGCGATGTACGACGGATTGCTGCATCCGGAGAAGAAACCGTCTTTCCCATCCGGTCCGCCCGTTTCCTTGATGAAATCGCCCTCCAATGTATAGCTCTCGATCAGATGACGTCCCGGATTGACGCAGTAAACCGTATCGTTCCAAATATCAATGTCGAAGGAATAATGCGGTACGACAAACTCGCGCGGACTCTCGATGAACTTCACAAACGAACCTTCTCGGGTATATTTGCAGATGTTCTTGTTCTGCGCGTCCGTGACGAAGAGATGATCGCCGGAAACAGCAATCGAACAGTAGGCAGAATTGTCACTGCATGCCTCGAAGCTGCGTTTCAGTTCGCCGGTGAAGGAATAGACCTTGACGCTCGTCGGATAGAGCAGGAAAATCTCATCGGCATCGACGGTGATATCTCTCGAATCGGAAGACACCTTGAAGGCAGCGACGCGCACGCCTTCCGAGGTGAGAATGCAGACGGAATCGCCGAGCGTGACAAACAGCTTGTCGTCCTTCAGCTCGAAGCGGTTGAGCGGTCCCGAAAGCGGGATATCGTAAAGTTGATGACAAGGACTGGTGAAAGGCGCACTCTGCTCCGTTTCGGAAACGGCATCGGACGGCTTCCCATCGCTCTTCAGCGATGCGATCATCATCCATACGAACCCGACCACGAGTATGAATATGGCAATATTGACCAGTATCTTGACCTTCTTGTTCATTTCATTATATCACCTTCAGACATTTCACATTATGCGAATCGCGAACGATCAGATAGCCGTCGGCATACGCCAATGGTCCCCAAGCATCCACGCCATCCATGATCTTCTGTTTCTTCAGCATCTTCATCTGGTTGTTTCCCACTTCGAACAAGAACAGCGTTCCCTCTTCATTAAAGACAAACAGATCTTTGTTGATCAGCAGATAAGGCCCTGAGCCGAAACGTTCGTCGGCAGTAGAGGTCCAGATCGTCTTGTGAAGATTGTTCGGAGAATAGACAACCAGCTTGCCACGATCGCCACCGCCATCTTTCGGAGGAACGGTGATGAGCATGTTATTATAGAAGATAGGTGTCTGCTGTTCACTGGAAGCACCGAGAGCCGCCTTGTACTGATCGGTGACATTGGCCGACCAATTCGAACCGGAACCGCTCACCTCAAGCATCGCTCCACCGGAACCGTAACCGGCAACGAGGAATATCTTGTTCGGGCCCACCTGACAAGGCGACGGAGCCACAACCGAAGGCTGCCACTTCGTCTCAGTCCAAAGCAAGGCACCGCGATCCGCCTTCTCAGCCGAAACACCGCAGGCACCGCCCACGCCGATATAGACATATTGTCTCTTTTCACCAATCGTCATCGTCATCACGGAAGAGTGTGACATCTTGAAACCCGGTTTATTGGGCGTTGCCCAAGCCACAGCTCCGGTCTTCACATCCATTCCGACCAGCAACGTATCTTTTCCCGCAGGTGCGAGAACCACATTGCCATCATCCACGCGCGGACATTGGCCGGTGTACCAGAAAGGCACTTCCGTATTGAAACGTTTCTCCAGATCGCACGACCATTTCATGTCGCCGCTGATCGGATCGCAGCACATCACCTGTCCCGAAGGACCGACCGTGACGACATAATCTTCACCGACAACAGGGATCGTACGCGAGAAACCATGATTACGTTTCATCGGAACGCGATACCAGCGGCGCCACAGTTCCTTTCCCGATTCGAGAGAGAAGCAGCGCAGCATATCGGAACGCAACGTCTCATCATAATCGAGCAGATAGACACGTCCGTTGTAAATCGCAGGAGCCGAATAACCTTCACCGGTCGTGACATTCCATACTTCCGGATAGTCACCCGAAGTCTTCAGCTTGTCCGTCGTATTGATGATGTTATCGCCTTTATCGCCACGGAAGCAGGTCCATTTGCCGGTGAGCGATGTGGTAAGATCCGCATATTTCATGAAGAATTCGCCGATCTTGACGTCATTGGCGCTGCGGGCTGTTCCGGCAGGACGATGGTCGCGACCGGGCAGTTCCTGCTTGAAACTTCCAGCCGGAGTATAAAGAAACCATCCGATCATGACAGCCACATAGACGATCACGGTTGCAACGGTGATGATTGTTATTTTCTTCTTATTCTTTTCCACGATGCCATATCTTTATTTCAATTCTTTACTTTTTATCAGTCTCTTCAAAGCGTACAACAGGAACGTCGGAGAATAAAGCTCCTCGGAATACCATAAGCGGGAGAAATA
>CAZIVE010000024.1:0-10061 GCA_964542435.1 uncultured Parabacteroides sp. | reverse complement strand
ACCACAGTGGCAGTTCCATAAACCGGCGACTTCTCGTCGGATGCATTCTGATCGCCAAACCAAAGCGGCGTCCACGAACCTTCGGCAGACTGTGCATTCACGATCCAACGCAGCAGATTCAGAATGCTTTCCTTGCAACGTCTCTTCAAAGGTTCCGGAAGCTGATCCTTCCAAAGTTCCATAGCCAGCACAGCATGTGCGGAGATATCGGCACTGCTGCGATCGAACGGCAGTTTTCCCCAGCCTTTGCAGAAGGTCGGCATTCCGCCGTCTCTGTTCTGAAGATCCATTAGCCAACGGATGCCGTTGGTCACTTCATCGTAATAGACGCCCTCACACAAAGTATGCAAAGCGACCAATGCACCGGAAGTATCGTCACCGTCAGGCACGGAACCGGAAAGATCGCTCCAGCCCCAACCGCCGGGTTGTGCTCCGGTATAAGGATGACGCACGGCGGATGCATTCCGACGGATGATTTGCGTCATTCGCTGTTTATCGGAAAGATCATCACCAAGCGCTTTGACGCAGAGCGTCGTCACCCAATTCGACAAATCGGTATCGATCGGCCAGGATCCATCTTTGCGAACGGTCGCCTTCAGGAAGGCCATCGCTTTCTCCGTCACGGGATGATCGCCCAATCCGGCACCAGTCAGGCAGAGCGCCACGAAAGCCGTCAAGGGAGCAGCCTCGAGGAATCCGCCGTCATTCGGCTGTAATCGGATGAGCACCTTCAATGATTTCGGTATGAAGCTCTCACGAAGCGGTGAGAACAGATTTCTTTTGCCTTTTCTGAAACGCAGGATTCCGACTGCGATCAATGCCGGAATGGCATAACTGACCACCGGAAGCTGCAAGAATCGGAAGAACCGCTGCGGCAGTACGGAGAGTTCGAAAGGCAGTTGCGGTGTCTTCTCCCAATCAGAGATAACGCCTGCCAAAGCACACATCATCAATATCGGAGCGGAGAAAGTGCGGTCCGTACCGTAATAGTTCAACACGCCGTTGATGATATGCGAATCGGAATACCCTCCGAATTTGTCTGTGAGATATTTCTTTGTCTGCTCGGGAGCTTCACCCAATGCATAGAGAGAAGCATAAGTGAGCAGTGTAGCGGTCATGTTGGAAGGACTTTCCAAGCTGTCGCCCCACGTGCCGTCCGGCTTCATCGTCAGCTTCAGCCAACCGGCTGCATTGCGTACATACGGAAGATTCTCCTCCTTGCCTGAAATATGAAGTGCAAAAAGAGCCACAGATGTGGAGATGGCACTGGAAGAGAGCTGTCCTCTCCAATTGCCTTCATCCGAACGCGCCGCGAGAATCTTTTCCCGAAGCATGTCTATCATCCGTTGTATCTTTTCCTCGTTCATAACGTACCTAATGCCAATAATCCGTAAAAAGAATATTCCACATCGCTGTTGTTCTCAGCCAATGTCGCAGCGAAACCACCGGAATCGAGCCAATGAGCCTCGACAAAGGGCAAGGGCGATGTCAAAGGATGTTCCCCATAGCAATGGAGCGTGAACAAGGAGGTGGCCGTTGTGAGCAGATCAGGCATCAAAGATCCCTTCGATGCACAGAATCCGCCCGTCATCTCCTGGCTTCGTTTCAGAAAGTCCACATCTTCATTCTTCTTGAATCCCGTAAGCTGACCTTTGAAGCAGAGAGCCGCATTGGTGGCATTCAGCGTGGCCGATGTGGCATCCTTGCTGTTGGCAAAACCACCCTCCTTCAGATGATAGAGATTCAGTGTATCGAGATGTTCCTTCATGTGAGAAGCCATTCTTCCGGAATCTTCCGCCATCATCATTCGAATGAACAGCGAATAGGGAGAATCGGGATCGCCATTGGGAACCAGACGATCTTTATCTTCGAAGGAAAGATGTGCCGGCACAAACTTATGAAACAACAACGAAAGCTTACCTTTCATCGTCGCGTAATCCAGCAGCATGCGACAACGCAGATGCGCCGCATAATTCACAAGATTCATCTTGGAAGTATCCGCTTCATCGAGATAGGCCTTCATCTTCTTGAGATCCATCTGTATGCCCAGAATGATACAAAGCATCCATCCGAACAACGTGTAATAGGGATCCGGCTTGCCGCTGCGGTTCATGAAGCAGACGTCGTCCACGCGCTGTGTCTGGACATACGAAGAGATCCGGGAAATCGAATCCTCGGAAAGCATCTTCTTGCCTTTCACAATCGTGTCATACAGTTTCAGGGACAACGTCTTCATACCTTATTATTTCAATATTTTCTTGGTCACTCTGAAGAGCAGCCTTTTCAATTCTATGTTATCAATCTCTTTCAATGTATCCAACGCCTGAATGCGATACGATTCGGCCAAAGTCTGAACCTTTTGGACTGCAGCCTGCAATCGGGAGGCATGTTCTGCCTTGCGGAGGAATGGCTTCAGATCATCTGAATGCAACAACTCATCCACGAAGTCTGCCTCGTTGTCCTCTACAAGGAAGGCTAGGATAGCCGACGGACGAAGCTCCAACGGAGCATCGTTGGTGTAATCTTCTATATCGTCGAGCAGCTGATAAGCGATGCCCAAAGCACGGGAATAGGCATGAAGCACGGACTTCATCTTCTCTGAACCGCCCGCCAGAATCACGCCCATGATCAAAGCCACATCGAATGCGGGAACCGTCTTGTTACTGAAGATGTCGAGTACGAAATCGATGGTAAGCGACGTGGGACAATCACACCATTCGAGTTCCATTCCCTGTCCTTTGCATAATGCCACGTGAGCTTCAGCAGCCACACGAAGCAGTTCGACGTTTCCGGTCTGCGCGAGTAGCCGATAACCTTCGCCCAGAATATAATCGCCAACATTGATAGCGACAGGGATGCCATGAGCCGCATAAACTGTCGGTTCGTCGTATCTCTCTTCATCCAAATCCTGGATATCGTCATGGACGAGTGATGCCTTATGGAAACATTCGACTGCGACGGCGGCAAGCTTCAGATCGTCGGTCATCGTCTCGTCTCCTTTCAACGCCATGCAGGTAGCAGCAACCAGATAGGGACGCCAACGTTTACCGTTATTTTCCATCCATTCACGCGCTACGACGGAAGTCTCATCTCCGCCTTTCGTGAACAGCTGTTCCAAACGATCCTTTGTAAAAAGATCCTGGACCTCCGATCTGATCTTGGCATGGTCGAGCAGCTTCGGGCCGTTCTCCCGATACATCATCAGCATCTCGTTGACATAATATTCATCCACGTCGGTATCCTTGCAACCCGAACAGTTGAGCGGAATGGCCAGACCAGGAACGGCATTGTCGATGAGCAGCGGGAAAGCCTTCTCGAGCGAATCGAGACAGCCGACGCCGATAACGGCATCCACAGCACGGTTTTCGATGAGTGGGATGACGGAAGTAAAACCTTCGGCCACCAGACTGAGTGTGCCGAGACTATCGGCTTTGCCTTGAAGCGTCGGAATGTGACAGTGTCCGCACAGATGGCAGAGAAGACCGAGTTCATCAATCTCCGCCTGACATTTCGTGGAACTGCGAAGGCATTGCGGAAGCAGGAGGATTCGTTTGTTGTGAGGAATGGAAGCAACAATATCACGCCAGACGCAGTTGTGCAGTTCGACCATCAACCAGCCCGACAAAGTGGCATCAAGCGCATGGAGCGCAATGAACTCACCGCATAAAGAGGTCAGCTCTGGCATGGAGAGCGGCGGAGTCAGCTGCTTTGTCTTGACAAAGGCCGCAAGCGAACCGCGCAGTTGCCTTCTCAGATCTGCCGTTTCCGGTATTTTGTATATCTTTTTCTTCTCCATCTCTTTTATCCGTAAGCTCCGAAACCGAAGAAATAGTGTTTCTTGATATATCTGTAAATCGCATTCTCTTCCGGAATCTCTTCGCCGGCAGGCATGTTATGTCCCGCACAAGGCGTCATCTTCTTCAGTTCTTCCATCACCGTCTGTCGCGATGTCGTGTCGAAAGCGCCCTCTTTTACGAGGAAATCAGCCAGCTTCGACGGATTCTCCAGCAAGATACAGCCGCGCGATGTCTCAGCCGTCATCTTCCTCAGTCCGTCGAGGAACGCGGAGTCGCGGAAAAGCTGCGTCAGATTGGATGCATCGGCATTGAGGAAGTCTTTCGCCAACTGAAGAGGCGGACAAAACTCCAAAGCGCCGGCAGGTGAAAGATGATGACTCATTCCCATCGCTCCGGGACAGAGTGCGCGTCCCTTCTCATCCCAATAGGTTTCGATGATGAAAAGCGGTGCATCCTTGCGCTGCTCCACGATGAAACGGCGAAGCGAAGCGACCTGCTCCTTCGTCAAGGCATTCTCGGGATTCGGCTCGGCTCCCACCGGACGATAGATGTAATACCATATATAATGTGCACCTTCAGCGGCGATTCGTTCAAGATAACGACGGTTGACCAGATCACTGTAATTGCTGCGGCAGATACTGGCGGCAACGCCGAACATCAGTTTAGCCTTTTTGCAGGCACGGACTCCAGCCAAAGAACGGTTGAAGACCTCGCTCTTGCCACGGCGCGCGTCACTCTCCTCCTCCAATCCTTCGATGCTGATCAGCGGCGTGACGTTACCCAGTTCGCGAAACCGGCGTGCCACCTCTTCCGTCAGAAGCGTACCATTGGTGAAGACCTGGAAATAACAATCCGGATGAGCGGCGATGATCTCCATCAATCCGGGATACATAAGCGGTTCGCCGCCAAGGAGACCGAAGAAATAGGAACCGTTGCGCTTCGACTGTTCGATGACACCATTCACCTGTTCCGGCGTAAGCGATTTCCTTCCGCCACGTGAAACCCAACAACCGCTGCAACTCAGATTGCAACTCTCCGTGAGCGAGATCATGACGAACGCAGGAAAGAAAGGTTCGCCCTTGGCTTGCCTCCGTTCAAAACGACTCATGTTGCGCAGGTTTCTCCAACAGAAGTTGTAGAGAAGTTTCCAGACGATCCTCGGGGAACATTCCAAGGGAACGCGCATCAGGGTCTTCAGAGTTGCTATGTATTCACGGAATGTCATTTACCTTCCTTCTTGAGAAGTGATACTTTATTCTTCCGCAGTTCGAGACGGCGGCGCAATTCGGCTGTATAAAAGGCCTGATCACTGTCACCGATCACCTCGTCGTCCTTCAGTCCGCCATTGAATGGCGAGCGCTCGTATTTGGGGAATATGATGGCCTTCTCGGGACAGATGCGCGAGCAGGCGGGACAATTGTTTTTGCAACTGGACGGATGAACCACCTTCACTTCGCGGTCCTCCTTTGCATATACGCCGAACAGACAGAAGTCGAAGCATTTTCCACAATTGATGCAACGCGACTTATCCATCACAGGAAACCAGGCATCCGTGCCCTCTTCCACAGGAAAGTCATCCAATTGCTTGCGGATGGAAGAATCAACCGGCACCTCTTTTGCATCGGGAGCGATCTTTGCCAGAACCTCTTCGGCACTCTCGTTCCGGATATCATAACGCTCCGGCTCTTTCAGTCCGCAGGAAGCGAAAAGAGCAGCCACGGCACGAGGATAACAGGCCACGACAATGGATTGGGAAATAGCTTCAAGAGCAGTGTCATGCGTCTCGACCAACTTGCAGAGATCTGCGATCATCTTGACTTCATAGCCTTGGGCTTCCAGTGCAGATGCAACAGCCGCCGCCTTTTCCTTGTCAATGATGTGGCGCGATGAACAGGCGCAGAGTGTGATTCTCTTATTCATTCTGATATATGTAGATTTTTTGATTTACAAATATACGGATAATACCCCCTGAAACTTACGGGATAGAACAAAAACGAAAATAACAGCATTAAGACGAAAAAACGACGAAGATAAACCTCTGTCTCAATCCAATTCTTCCCTGTTTGGAATTGAAGCCTGCGCTCCGGCACGAGTCACGGAAATGGCAGAGGCCTTGTTGGCAAAACGGATGGCTTCGGAAAGATTCTGGCCTTCGGCAAGTGCCACAACCAACGCACCGTTGAAGACATCTCCAGCTGCCGTAGTGTCCACGGCCTTCACCTTCAGCGCACGGATCAGTTCCGACTTGCCGTTGACGAAAGAAAGCGCACCTTTCGAACCCAATGTGATCACCACTCTCTTCACGCCCATCTTTGTCAATGCGCGGGCAGCCTCGACAGCCGAAGCTTCGTCGGTCACCTCTACGCCCGAAAGAAGGGAAGCCTCCGTCTCATTCGGCGTGATCATGGATAGGTTGCTCAGCAGCGACTCGGGAAGTTCACGAGCCGGAGCAGGATTAAGCACCACCATTTTCCCCATCCGATTTGCTTCATCCGCCACATATTCCACAGTCTCCAAAGGAATCTCCAGCTGCATCAGGACGATGTCAGCCTTTTCGATCACCTCGTGAATCGTCATCAGATCTTCAGGCAGCAAATGCGCATTGGCTCCGGAAGCGACAGAAATACAGTTCTCCCCTTTCTCATCGACCGTGATCAGTGCGACGCCCGAAGGCTGTTCGTCATCGAGCAACACGCAGGTCGTATCCATATTTTCCTTTTTGAGAATCTGGCGCGTATTCTGTCCGAAGAGATCCTGTCCCGTCTTGCAGACAAAGACCACCTCACCGCCCAAACGAGCGGCCGCAACGGCCTGATTGGCACCTTTTCCGCCCGGATTCATCAAGAAGGTTCCTCCGAGAACAGTTTCTCCCGGACGAGGCAGATGCTCCGTCTGCACCACCATGTCTGTGTTAGTACTTCCCACTACCAATATGTTCGGTCTTTGTGTATTCATGCTATCCTTTTTTAATCGTCAATGCAAAGTTAATGATGTTGCAGAGACATTGCGCTGAACACAAGAACAAATGTGTCGGAAAAGTCCCCACGTAGTCGGTCGCATGCGCCCGCCAACGCGGGGCTTCTACAAATTTATCCTCTGGCGAGGATCTGATGTCATCACTCATACTCAGACCGCTCAAGGACTGTCTTTCCAAGAACATCGGTAGATGTTCTATCTGCAGAAACCTCGCATTGACGCGACAGCGGCTATGTGAGGTGCAGTGATATATTGCAACATCAACCTCGACAGAGGTTCCATTCTTCCCATGTCAATCTTTATAATCTGTAATAATGTTCCATCGCACATACTCAGACCGCTCAAGGACTGTCTTTCCAAGAACATCGGTAGATGTTTTATCTGCAGAAACCTCGCATTGACGCGACAGCGGCTATGTGAGGTGCAGTGACATATTGCAACATCAACCTCGACAGAGGTTCCATTAACTCTTCGGATGATATAAAGTTTCCGCAGAGGATCCGTCTTTCGGCGAATATAAAAAACGACCGGAAGTGGAATCTGCTCTCACTACCGGTCGTTTCGTTAAACTTATCTTGAATTAATAATCATTCAAACAAATGCTTGAACTTGGAGAAGATCTTCTCTTTCATCGATTTGTTGGGCTGGAAGTTCTCCGCATCCTTCAGATTCTCGAGCGATTCCTTTTCAGTCGAACTCAGCTTTTCCGGGATATAAACACTCACGTTGACAAGCAGATCGCCTGTGCCGTAACTGTTGACAGAAGGCAGTCCTTTGTTGCGTAACCGGAGCACCTTGCCCGGCTGTGTACCGGCTTCAATCTTCACCTTTACCTTGCCATCGACTGTCGGTACTTCGACCGTTGTGCCGAGCGCTGCCTGTGGAACGCTCAAGAGCAGATTGTAAAGCAGATCGTTCTCGTCACGGATCAGTTCGGGATCCGGTTCCTCTTCAATCAGGACCAGCAGATCGCCGTTGACTCCGCCTCGACGCGCCGCATTGCCTTTGCCGCTGACAGAAAGCTGCATGCCTTCAGCCACACCGGCGGGTATATTGATGGTGATGATGTCATCGTCGCGGACAATGCCTTCGCCATTACATTCCGAACATTTATGGGTGATGATCTTGCCGTCGCCTCCGCACGTCGGACAAGTGGTACGCGTCTGCATCTGACCTAAAATGGTGTTCGTAACGCGTGTGACGAAACCGGTACCGTGACAGGTAGAACAGCTGGTGTAGCCATCCTTGCCTTCGCTTCCCGTACCGTGACAATGCGAACAGGTGACATATTTCTTCACCTTGATCTTCTTTTCCACACCTTTGGCAATCTCCTGAAGGTTCAGCTTCACCTTGACGCGGAGATCGCTGCCGCGGTTGACACGCTGGCCACCGCCGCCCATATCACCGAAACCGCCAAAACCACCGAAACCGCTGAAGCCGCCAAAATGGCCGCCAAAGATATTACCAAACTGCGAGAAGATATCGTCCATTGACATGCCGCCACCGCCGAAGCCGCCCGATGAAGCACCGCCTAATCCGGCCTCACCAAACTGATCATACCGTTGACGTTTCTCAGGATTGCTCAATACGTCGTAAGCCTCCGCCGCCTCTTTGAACTTCTCTTCAGCCTCTTTGTTGCCCGGGTTTTTGTCCGGATGAAACTGAATAGCCTTTTTTCTGTATGCCTTCTTTATCTCTTCGTCCGTAGCATTCTTAGAGACGCCCAGCACTTCGTAATAATCTCTTTTAGCCATCGTATTGTTCTATTTTGTCCAAGCTCCTGTTTTCGTTTATTCTCCCACAACGACTTTCGCGTGACGAATCACCTTGTCGTTGAGTTTGTATCCTGTCTGAATGCAGTCGATCACCTTCCCTTTCATCTCAGGCTGTGGAGCCGGAATCATCGCCGCAGCGTCGAACTCATCCGTATCGAAGGGTTTTCCTACCGCTTCAATGGCTTCAACGCCCTGCTGTTTCAGATAACTCATGAATTTCTGATAGATCAAGTCGATGCCCTCTTTGACAGCTTCCATGCTCTCGGCTTTTCCGATAGTGTCGAGCGCGCGTTCAAAATCATCAACGACCGGAAGCAGATTGGTAATCACCTTCTCGCCTCCGTTCTTGATCAGATCGGCCTTTTCGCGCAGCGTATGCTTGCGGTAGTTGTCGAATTCAGCCATCAAGCGCAGATAGGTATCGTTCTGCTCCTGAATCTTTTTTTCCAAAGCCTCTTTTTCCTCTTTTTTATCATCGGTCACATTGTCAGCGTTCTCTGCCTTTTCTGCCTGATCTTTCTTTTCATCCTGCAAATCTGACAGATTATCCTCCGCTTTCTGCTCCTCAAAAGGCTTTTTGTGTTCTGTATTTTCTTCTTTATGCTTATCCATATATCTTTTTATTTATTGATTGTCACCTATTTACTATGCCGTCTTCCGGACATCCGTTTCCGCCATCTTCCCGAAATGACACCGTTTGCCCTTCCAGCATACATCTATTCTATCTCAAATATGTTGCCAAACGGATTCCCAAGGAAAAAGTCAACGAGCAAAACCATCCTCCTTGGCCAAATCACCACATAACGCAGCCTTGTCCTCCTTTAAAACCCGTTTCTTTAAGAACACGATACATCTTGGATAAGGATAAGAAATGTTTTAACCATGGTTGAAAATTTCTGAGATACTATGCCAGCTCACGTAAGTCACTATGAAAAAAAATTTTAACCATGGTTGAAATATATTTTCTCAATGACTTTTGTGCCGTATCATAAAGGACGAGTCCACGAATGATTTTGTAAGATCGTTTCTCCCGTCCTGAATCGATTCAGTCTCCTACTTCTTCGTGACGTTTTATCATTTCTCTTTGCATCATTGAACTCTTTATTGTTGCATATATACATAAAAGAATGCATAACCATCAACGCCTATAGAACCATTCATTTCTCTATATAAATAGTCTTGCAAATATTGTCCAATACAACCATCGAAATGAAGGTTGAGAGCCGAACGAGAAAAGGGTAAGATGAATAAGCGAAACCGTCGGTCTTAGCCAATTCCCGCATGGCGCAGCCTTGCGACTATCTGTAGAAATGCGGACCCAAACGCGGAATTAGGCATGACGCAGCCTTGCCACCTCGTCGCGACAAAGGATTGCGGCAGCATCGTTTCACAGAAACGAACGATTGACCTTAGGATCGACGCGTTTGGGAACGACCGAGCGAGGCGTTAAGAAGCATGAAACCTTCACGATAGTGGTTGGAATGTTAGCTCAAAAGGACTTCTTCGACCTCGA
>CAZIVE010000023.1:3485-31980 GCA_964542435.1 uncultured Parabacteroides sp. | reverse complement strand
GCTTCCGTTGAAAACGAATGGGTGAGAGGGTGTTCCATGAGGAAAACAAAATACATATTTGTGTCTTATTCTATATTCATTTGATATGACATCCTATTTTGTTTTATTCCCACAGAAATGCGGCAACCTCTTCGACAGCTCGCATTGTACTATGCTTGGGTAAAATATAGTTGGCGAATACTCTGAAAGCTTCCTGTATAGGAGAATTGTCCTTGGCGAGCCATCTTAAGGCTTCTCGCATGGGTGAAATGTTCTTGGCGAGGCCTCGCCAAGCTCTCTGCACCGGGTGAAACACCTTGGCGAGTACTCGGGAAGCTCCCTGCAAGAGTGAAAACTCCTTGGCGAGTACTTTGAAAGCACTTTACAATGGGTGAAAAGTCCTCGGCGAGTGCTCCGAATGGACTTTGCAATGGGTGAAGGCGCTTGGCGAGTACTCTGAAAGCACTTTTCAACAGGTGAAAAGTCCTCGGCGAGTCCTCCGAAAGCACTTTCCAACGGGGGAAGGCGCTCGGCGAGTACTCGGCAAGCTTCCTGCACTGGTGAAACGGTTTTTCAGAGGTCTCAAAGTGCGTTTCACCCGGTGAAATGCATGAAAATCCATTGTCCCCAAGATGAATTCTGGGATAATCAGATCATTCCGATTTGTCGGAACATGTTGTGATAGGCGTCCGCTTTCGACGCGAGCGGTCTGGGATAGGCACGGGAGGAGGAGGGCATCCGGAAGAGTCTGATGGTACGTCCGAGGAGTTCGAAGGTGGATGACGAACCGACAGCGGGGGGCTGGACTGGAGGGAGGACGGAGAGCAGTGTCTCTGTTGCTTTGGTGCCGGTGACGACGATGGCCTCACAGTCGGGGATTTGACGCAGCACCTCTTCCGGGCAGATCGGCTTCACCACTTCGAGAAACTGGTCGGAGGCATTGTCTTTAAGCCGTCGCACTTCGAGGGCTGTATCTCCGATGCCGATATGTTTTTCGCGGCAGAAGTCCTGTGCTTTTTCGCGGCTGAACGACTTCGGCGATTCGAGAAAATAGTCTTTGTCGTCAAAGAAGACGAGTCCGAGGATCCGCCACATATCGTTTTGGAAGTTCGGGTAGTAGAATTCCATCGACCAACGTTTGTGGGGAGGGGGGAAGCTGCCGAGCATCAGGAGCCGGGTCCCTTCGGGGAGGAAGAAACCCAGCGGATGCGGTTCGATGGGTTTATTTTCCACCCTTCTTGTCTTTATTGACCAGATCCCTACGTCGGTCTTCCTTGGCAAGAAGCATGACGTGATAGACGAATTCGGAGATCCAATTCTCAGAATAGTGCAGGTTCTCGGCGTATTTCTTTACGGCCCAGGCCTTCTTCTGGTCGTCCACATTCTTCCATTCCGACTGCGTCATGATCTTATGGATCAGTTTGCCGGTTTCTTTATGGAGCATGTTTTTGAAGAGCAGCGAGATGCGGAACTTGATCTGCATGAGGTTGCCGAGGAGTTCGAAGAGCGAGCTGTTGAACCCCTGGAACTGCAGGAAGTAGGTCTTGATGTCGTTCTGCGTGCGGCAGCATTTCTTGACGGAAGCGTCGATCTCCTTAAAGAAATCCTCTCCGATGCCGTAATCCTGCATGAGGATTTTGCGGGCGCGGGCTTTTTCGGCCAGTCCGAGTTTGTTGTTGAGTGTCGCTATCTTGAGCATCCGTTTAAACAGAGCCATATCGTTGAGGATATTCAGATTGGTGACGCCGAGGTTGACCGCCATGACACCTTGGTAATAAACGCGCACCAGTGTGAGGAATTCCTCGGTGCTGCTGTCGGAATCGGTCTTATAGTCGCGTTCCTTTGCTTTGAAAAGTTTGCTGATGAAACTCATTTGGTTTCTCCTTGTCGTTAGTTTTATATTATTTTCCTTCGTATTTGTCTATCGCATCCTTGACCGATCCATGGAGGATCAGCAACCGGTGTGCCTGTTCATAGTCGAGTTTCAGCTCGTCCATGATCATCCGTGTGCCGCGGTCCACCAGTTTCTGATTGTTGAGCTGCATGTTGATCATGCGGTTGCCTTTCACTCTGCCGATGCGTATCATGGAGACAGTGGTGATCATGTTGAGCACCAGTTTCTCTGCCGTCCCGCTTTTCATGCGGGTGCTTCCCGTGACGAATTCGGGACCGACGATCGGTTCGATGGCGATGTCTGCGGCTTCAGCCACCGGTGAATCGGGATTGCAGCTGATAGATGCGGTAAGGATCCCCTGTTCGCGGGCATGTCGGATGGCACCTATCACATAGGGCGTCGTGCCGGAAGCGGCGATGCCGATGACGGTGTCGTTGTTGTTGATATGATGGTCGAGCAGTTCGTTCCAGCCCTTTTCGGGATCGTCTTCCGCTGCTTCAACAGGTGTACGGAGCGCGATGTCGCCACCGGCGATCAGTCCAACGACCGTCGTGGGAGGCATCCCGTAGGTGGGAGGAATCTCGGAAGCATCCAAGACGCCGAGCCGTCCGCTGGTGCCGGCACCCAGGTAGAATATCCTGCCGCCGCGCTGCATCCGTTCGACAATCTTCGTGACCAGTTCTTCAATTTGAGGAATGACTTTGCCCACAGCTGCGGGTATTTTGGCATCCTCCTGGTTGATATCTTCGAGCAGTTCTCTGACGGATTTTTTCTCCAGATCGTTATAGAGAGAAGACTGCTCGGTAATTTTTACAAATGCCATGATATGTGTTTTGTTGTCTTCCCGTTAAAAAGGGGAAGAGGGATTTAGGATTGTCTTATTTCTTGGTATGAAAGTTGATCAGACCTTCCATCGGCGACCGCATGATGATGCCGATGCTGAGACCCAGCGACTCGGCTGCCTCCTGCAGCTGTTCGTGATAGACGTAGGCGATGGACCCAACGAAATTGATCGGCAGCTTGAAGGCTCCATGATAGTGGAGCACGTTGCGCATGAAGAAGCTCTTGAAGCTGTCGAGCACCAGTTCGTGAATCGAAGGCTCGATGATGTTGTCGAACAGGAAAGGCTGTAGCGACGCGAGAAAGCGGCTGGGGAAAGGCTGTTTGTAAACGCGGTCGAGCACGATGGAGGGCGTCAGCTGGTATTCTTCCATGAAACGCTGTTCGATGTCGGGTGAGAACTGATGTTTCAGACAGTCGCTCACCAGTCGTTTGCCCAGATTGGCTCCGCTGCCCTCGTCGCCCAGGATGAATCCGAGCGGAGAGACATGCTGCGTGATTGTCTTGCCGTCGTAGAGGCAGGAGTTGGAGCCGGTGCCGAGGATGCAGGCGATGCCTTTCTTATGCCCGCACAGGGCACGCGCCGCAGCCATCAAGTCGCTGTCGGCTTCAATGTGAGCCTTTATGAATTTTCCCAGCACGTTGGAGACGAGCTGTTTCTTCTCGTCGTCGGCACAACCGGCTCCATAGAAAAACACGGAGTCGATGGGATAGGAGGAGATGGAGGGATAGAGCATCTCTTCGATCTCCTTCTCCATGACCTCTTGAGTCTGGAAAAAGGGGTTCATTCCCGCTGTCTTCAAGGTAAGAACCGTTTGGTTGCCGTCGCAAAGCGTCCAATCCGTCTTTGTCGAACCGCTATCAGCTATCAGTATCATTGTCTATTGTTTTATTTGCGTCAGAATATCATTTTCTGCAAGATATATACTCCGGCACCGCAAAGATAACCAATCAATGCCATTAGCGAAATGTTTTTCATATACCAAATGAAATTGACTTTCTCCAGGCCCATGACAACGACGCCTGCAGCCGAGCCGATGATCAGCATGCTACCGCCCACTCCGGCGCAATAGGCAAGGAACTGCCAGAAGATTCCGTCGGGAAGGAAGTTGATCATATAGGTCGGATCGGCAGCTGCGGCTACCATCTCGGGCGTAGGCACCGGATACATTCCGATGGCTCCGGCCACGAGCGGAACATTATCCACGATCGATGACAGGGCGCCGATGATGAGGTTGACGGCATAAACATTGTCCACGGTCTTGTCGAGCCACAGCGCGAAGTCACCCAGGATGCCGCAGTAACGCAGGGCATCGACGGCGAGCAGAATGCCGAGGAAAAAGAGCAGGGTGGAACCGTCGATGCGGTGCACCAGTTTCGCCACGCGCAGTTTTCGGTCTTCCTTCATATCCTTATGGCTGTACATCAGTTCCGTGAAGATCCATAAGATGCCCACACCGAAGAGAATGCCCATGAAGGGAGGCAGATGGGTGAGGGTCTTGAAAACCGGTACGAACAGCAGGCAGGCCACGCCGACGATAAGGATGACCAGACGGTCGCGTTTCTTGAACTGCGTGATGATGTCCGATTCCTCCTTCTCGCTCAGCTTGAGGGGTGGCGTGACATCGCCATGCAGCATACGCATCGTGAGGAAAACGGGGATGAGGGCGGAGACGAGGCTCGGCAGGAAAAGATGGGGAATGACACCGCCGGTGGAGACGTTGCCGCGGACCCACAGCATAATGGTAGTGACATCGCCGATAGGCGACCATGCACCGCCGCTATTTGCCGCGATGATGATGATACTGCCGAAGATCCAGCGCTCTTTGTAGTTGCCGATCAGTTTGCGGATAAGCATGATCATCACGATAGAGGTGGTCAGGTTGTCGAGGACCGCCGACATGAAGAAGGTGATGAGCGCTATCATCAGGAGCAGTTCGCGTTTCTTACGTGTAGTGATACGATTGGTGATAAAGAGAAACCCACCGTGGGCGTCGATCAGCTCCACCGTGAGCATGGCGCCGAGCAGGAAGATGAGCGTCTCGCAGATTTCGCCTATGCTGTCGAGCATCTGATGATCGACGACAAAGCGTGTGATCTGATCCGCGACAGGAAGCTGGGTTAATTCAGGACGGGATTGAAGAAATTGGGCAAATTCGTGGGCGGAAACGGTAGGGACAAAGGATCCGGCGGAAAAGATGTACATGATCCATAGCACTACGCCGACCAATAGAGCCATCCCGGCTTTGTTAATACGTAAAGGGTGTTCAATAGCAATACAAAGGTATCCAATCAAGAATACCACAATCATACCTGCAATCATAAGTGTTTATAGTGTTGTTAATAAAAGTCGCATGGATCGCACCGGTCAGACACAGAGAAAAAGATTGATAAGGAACTCTGTAAAGACGCAGCCTATCTTCGCTGTTCAGAGGACAAAGATAAAATAAATCTGTTAAATCTGCAAGAGGCAGTTGTCGATTATCCATCTCGCCATTCTTCCTTTCTTTTTATACCGTAAGAATACAGACGAAAGATTTTTCGCCCCCTCTTCTCCTTCATGCCGTCAGGAGATTGTGCAACAACGGAAACTTCTTTTGATTTTATCTTAGCTGGTAAAGCATTTATCAAGCTTTGTATTTCTCTCGACTTGCACTACTTTGATGCTGACGCATCGAAGATAGGCTGCGTCTCGGAAATACGAAAGTGAACTTTTGTATTTCTCTCGACTTGCACTATCTTTGCCACCCAGAAAGGAATATCATGACGAGTTTTTTAGAGGTAAACGGACTGACAAAGAGTTTTGGAGCACATGTGCTGTTCCGTAATGTCTCGTTCGGTATCGCTCAGGGCGATAAGGTGGGGCTGATTGCACGCAACGGATCCGGAAAATCCACGTTGCTCAATATGCTTGCAGGGAAAGAGGATTATGACAGCGGCGAGATTGTCTATCGCAAGGATCTGCGCGTCGGCTATCTGGAACAATCGCCTGTCTTCCCGACTGAGAGTACGGTGCTGCAGGTTTGTGCCAGCCATGCCGATGAACTCAAGAGCAAACAGATTTTGGGGAAACTGGAGATCACTGATTACAACCAGAAGATCCGGGAGCTGTCGGGCGGACAACTCAAACGGGTGGCTTTGGCCCGTGTTCTCCTCACGGAACCGGAACTGATCATTCTGGATGAACCTACCAATCACCTCGATCTCGACATGATCGAATGGCTCGAGGATTATCTCAATCGGGCCAATATCAGTATCCTCATGGTTACGCACGACCGCTATTTCCTGGATCGCGTCTGCAAGGAGATCATCGAAATCGACAATTTGCAGATCTATTCCTATAGAGGTAATTACGAATATTATCTGGAGAAACGCGAGGAGCGCATCAATGCTTCGAACGCGGAGGCTACGCATGCCGCCAATCTGCTCCGGAAAGAACTTGACTGGATGCGGCGAATGCCTCAGGCCCGCGGCGGGAAAGCCAAGTATCGTATCGATGCCTATTACGAACTGGAGAAGAAGGCTCATCCGGTGAAAGACACCTCCAGCCTCAATCTCGACGTGAAGGCTTCGTATATCGGATCGAAGATCTTCAATGCCGAACATGTGAGCAAACGCTTTGGTGACCTGAAGATCACGGACGATTTCAATTATATCTTCGCTCGTTATGAAAAGCTGGGCATTGTGGGCAACAATGGCGTAGGCAAATCTACCTTTATCAAGATGCTGCTCGGCATCGTGAAACCCGACAGCGGCCATTTCGATATCGGCGAGACCGTCCGTTTCGGCTATTACAGTCAGGAGGGTTTGCAGTTTGACGAAAATGCCAAGGTAATCGATATCATGCAGGACATTGCGGAATACGTCACATTAGGCAATGGCGATAAGTTGAGCGTTTCGCAGTTTCTCACCTATTTCCTCTTTTCACCGGACAAACAGCATGATTACGTCAGCAAACTGAGTGGCGGCGAGAGACGTCGTCTTTATCTTTGCACCGTGCTGATGCACAACCCCAATTTCCTGATTCTCGACGAGCCGACCAACGATTTGGATATCATCACGCTCAACGTCCTGGAGGAATATCTTGCCGGTTTTCACGGCTGTGTGATCGTTGTTTCGCACGACCGCTATTTTATGGACAAGGTGGTCGATCATCTTCTGGTGTTCCATGGTCAGGCCGAGATACAGGATTTTCCCGGCAACTATACGCAGTATCGTGACTATCGGGAAGCCAAAGAGCTGCTTGCAAGACGAGAGAAGGAGAACGTGGAGAAGCCGAAAGAGAGCACTCCCAAACAGCCGGTCCGTAACGATCCGGAAGGAAAACGCAAGCTTACCTTCAAGGAACGAAAGGAATATGAGGCACTCGAAAAAGAGATTGACGATCTGGAAAAGGAGAAAGCAGAACTCGAGACACTGCTCAACAGCGGAACGCTTGATCCGCAGGCTTTGACCGATAAATCCAAAAGATATGCCGAGGTGCTGCAGCTGATCGATGATAAATCCACCCGTTGGCTGGAATTGAGTGAATTTGCATAAAGATCCATGAAAAGGAGAAACGTAACAAGAATCATCGTTGCTTGGGCGCTGTTGATAGCTCTCATGCCTATCGGTCTTGTTAAGACGTTCCACCATCATGACATCTCCGAAGCGCATCATTCAGAATATGCGGTCACTGTTGACAATGTCGATGATTGCCCGATTTGTCAGTTTGTGCTGCCATTCTTCACCGAAGTGGCATCGTCTGACGTCACTCCGTCTGTCACCCTTATTACCACAATCTATTTATGTCTTATAGGGACTATCCGGATAAATGTCCGCCCTTTTTTCTCTCTTCGTGCACCACCCTTTTGCTTATTAGGTGGAGAATGATTCGAAAATAATCAACTAATAAGCAAACTATTTAATGAAACAATATCTATTGCAATGCCTTTTTGTGGGCCTTGCAAGTGCAACCTATGCACAAACGACAGTCACTGATACAGTGCCTGAAAAAGATCCCATTGAACTCAATGAGATCGTGATATCTGCCAATATGCAGGAGACCAAACGGATGTATTCGCCAACGCTCGTCAATGTCTTGAACCAAAAGACGTTTCAATCCACGCATTCCGTTTGTCTGGTCGATGCTCTTGGTTTTATGCCTGGAGTCAGAGTGGAGGACAATTGTCAGAACTGCGGCTTTTCACAAGCCCGCATCAACGGTTTGGACGGCCATTACAGTCAACTTTTGATCGATTCGAGGCCTGTCTTTTCCACTGTTGCCTCTCTGTATGGATTGGAAATGTTACCGATGAATATGATTGAACGGGTGGAAGTGATTCATGGCGGAGGTTCGGCGTTGTTCGGCTCTTCTGCTGTCGGAGGTGTCATCAACGTCATTACTCGGGAACCTCGAAGCAATCGAGTCGAAGCTTCGCATACGATGCAGTCGATCGGACGAAGTCATGCCATAGACAACAGTACAGCTCTGAATGCGTCCGTCGTCAGTGACAATGGAAAAGCCGGTTTTATCTTATTCAGCGATATCCGGCATCGCAATGGCTACGATCATAACGATGATGGATTCTCCGACATTCCGAAGTTGAAGAATGAGGTGATTGGTGGCAATGCCTTTTGTCAACTGTCTGATAATGGTAAACTCTCTTTGCAATATTATCACATCCATGATTTTCACCGAGGTGGCGATCGTTTGGACCAACCGGAATTCTCCGTTGCCAGCTGCGAAATGGCGGAACACTTCATCAACGGTGGCGAAGTGAACTATCGATTGACGTCTCCTTCCGGAGTGAATCGCCTGAATCTGTATGCAACGCTATTTCAGTTCCACAGGAACAGTTATAATGGAGGCAACGAAGGCGACTTGCTGGAGAATAAGACAGGGCAAGAATTGCTTTTCGGATACAGCAGGACTAGAGATGCGAACTATGTGGGCGGCGCCACTTACAGTCATCTGTTTTCCCATCTGCTGTTTATGCCGTCCACTCTTACGGTCGGAATGGAATATCAGAAAGAGATCCTTTCCGATCATTTTCTTGCAACGGATTGGATTCAGAAACAGCATGTGAAGGTTTTCAATGTCTTGATGCAGAATGAATGGTCGGATGAACATTGGAGTTTCCTTGTCGGAGGACGAATGGACAAGAATAATTTGATGGATAAATGCATATTCAGTCCTCGTGTCAATCTGAGATATGCTCCTTCGCAAGCTCTGACCCTGCGATTGAATTATGCCGATGGTTTTCGTGCACCGCAGCTTTATGATGAAGATCTGCATGTCTCGCAATCCGGAGGAGAGTTGTTTAGAACGAAACTGGCTGATGGACTGAAAGAGGAACATTCGCACAGTCTGTCCGTCTCTCTCAACTTGACACACACCTTCGGTGCTGTCAATTCTGAATTTGCCATAGAGGGCTTTTCTACCAGACTCAGTGATATGTTTGCCGAACGCTTCCTGGACAATCAGAACGGCGACGGTTATACGGTCGTAGAAAAATACAATAGCGGTGGAGCGAATGTTTTCGGAATCAATCTGGAAGGTCGTGCCAACTGGAATACGCTGATCAACGTGGAAGCAGGTTATACTTTGCAGCAAAGTCGTTACAGAACGGCTGAAGTATGGAGCGAAGATGCGCCGTCAACGCATCGCTTTTTCAGGACGCCAGACAATTACGGCTATTTGAATCTGAGCATTGAGCCATTGAAGCACTGGTCGGGCAGCATCACGGGAACATATACCGGCAGAATGTGGGTGCAGCATCGGAAAAGCTCCGGTACGGAGAAAGACATGGCTGTCCATACACCACGCTTTTACGATGTGAATCTGAAATTGTCCTATGCCGGATCCTGGAACAACAGCATGCATTATGAGGTGAGTGGCGGTGTGAAGAATCTTTTCGATTCCTATCAGCACGACTTCGATTCAGGTTCGCAACGCGATTCGGATTACATTTATGGTCCGATGCTTCCCAGAACTTTCTACTTATCCCTGAAAGTTTCTGTCGGCAAGGATTGATTCCTCTATTTGAAAAGGATGAGCAGCACACTCACCAGAATGGCGAATAAAAACACATTGCGAGCCGTATGGCCCAATGTGGCATTTAAAGGACGACCTTTCTTGTGTTTCATCTCCATCCACGTGGAATAGAAAATGACGAAGAACAATGCGAGCAGGAATTCGGTCCAAACGGGCATCTGCATGAGCAGCGGCACAACGATCGCTACGGCAATGATACCATTGAGAAGATAGGCTACGACGGCGCTCTTTCTGCCGAACATCACGACCGTGGTACGTTTCCCGGAGACTTTGTCTTCCTCATAGTCGCGATAGTTGTTGATGATAAGGATGTTGGTAGAGAGAAGTCCGATAGACAGGGAAAGCAGCAAAGAGAGCAGCGAGAAATGGCCGCATTGAACGAAATAGGTAAAGCATACAGGAATGATGCCATAAAATAACAATACGCAGAGATCGCCCAATCCATGATAGGAGAGGGGAAAAGGGCCTGCTGAATAGGCAATGACGCAGAGTGCAATGGCGATGCCGACGGGAAGAATGATCCAACTCGAGAAGAATAGCAGAGACAATCCGGAAAGACAGGAGAGCACGAGCATCAGGATGGTTCCTCTCAGCATAGACTTCGGCGTGATCCAGCCTTGGGCTACGGCGCGTTCCGGCCCTTTTCTACCTTCGCTGTCTGCCCCTTTCTTGAAGTCAAAATAATCATTTGCGAAATTACTGGCTATCTGAGCAAAAAGAGCGACAAGGATGCAAAGGATAAAAGGAATAAGATTGAATACGCCGTCGTGCCAGGCAATGGCTCCGGCAAGAATGACGGGACTGATGGATGCTGTGAGTGTTCTGGGACGAGCTGCTTCGAGCCAAGCTCTGCTCTTCGATTTTTCGTTTTCCATGCGTTTTTTATTAAACGATTGTAAAAGTAGAAAATTAATGAAACAGAAAGAAAATATCCTAGGGAAAAGAACGAATGATAAAGAAATGATGTAATTTTGTGACGTGAAAAAGTTTCTGCTCATATTAACCGTTCTGTCAGGGTTGCTGCTGTTCACCATGGGGGTACAATCTGATTTAGGCATTGGCAAATCGGCCAATGGAGGTCAATCTGTACAGGAACAGAACTCGAGCCGATCTGAGCGCCAGGTCGAGATGCTGAGCAATGATTTAAGGCATTGTACCTGTCTCGTTCCCCGAAGAACCGTTGAAAGCACCAGTAACAACACAGAGGCACGTTCGCAACGTCTCGTCGTTCGTACTCTTCAGCTCTTCCGTCTCAAGGAAGCTCACATGATTCACAAGTCACATCTTGAAAAAGCTTTTGATACAACTACAGAATTTTCTTCCCTTTTTTATCGAACAGCGCATCAAATCTATGCGTTGCGAAAGATCATATTATAGGATAACTGTGTACTTATGGTTTTAAATTGTCTTTCCTGTTTTTTTTATAAACAGGTGAGGTTTAGTGTATTTATTTATATTTATTCATTATAAAAACCAATTCGTATGTCACAGAAATCATCCAAAGGAAAAAATATATTGTTCCTTTTCATTATCATTATCGGTATCGTATTAGCATGCAGTAATGTGATTGCAAACATGTATCTGAAACTTATCATCGTTATGGTTGCTCTTGGAATCGGTCTTTACGGCTTGATGATGGGCGTTAATCAAAAGGTGGAAGAAAAGGTAGAGGAAAAGCAGCAAAAGGCTGGGGAAGATGCCCGTGTTGAAGCAGCAAAGAAAAAATAATTACTAAATACAAACATATTATGGATTTGAAAAAATTTAAAGTTAATGAGAATCTGGTAGATTCCTTAATGGAGGTTTCTATCATCAGCTTGGTATTGGTCGGTACAGTTACCTTCCAGGATGCACAAGAAAAAACAGCTCTGATGGTTTTCATCGGAGTCATTGTTGTCGTTACAGTACTCTTGAGAATCTTCAAGAATAAATTTACGATTATAAAATAGGGTTTATAAATATCCGAATCGAGGAGGAGATGTCCCCTTCAATCAGTTATTTACTGATCGAAGGGCTCGTTTCCTCCTTTTTCTTTACGAATATCACTGCTATAGCTGCCAGGAACAGGAAAATGCCGCCCGTCAGCAGAGCGAAGATCGCATGTCCGTTATACACGTTGCGTACAATCCAGCCGTGAACGATGCCGTTGAAGATTTGCGGGAAGGTGATGAAAAAGTTGAAGATGCCCATGTACGTTCCCATCTTCTCAGGAGGCAGGCTGTCTGACAAAATAGCATAAGGCATGGCTAAGATACTTGCCCACGCTACACCGATGCCGATCATCGAGAAGGTCATCATCGTAGTGCTGGTGAAGAAATAGAGCGAGACCAGTCCGAGTCCGCCTAACGAAAGGCAGATGGCATGCGTCAGTTTCCTCCCGATATGACGTGCGATAGGAATCAGCATCAACGCGAATACCATGGCAACAAAATTATAGATGCTGAACAGTTCTCCGACTTTATCTCCCGCTGCGGCATAGGCTGCTGACGAGGGATCGGTCGCATGGAATACATGTTCTGCGATGGCCGGTGTGGAATAAACCCACATGGAGAAGAGTGCAAACCATGCGAAGAACTGACAGAGGCCGAGTTGAAGCATTACCTTGGGCATGTGGCCAATGTCGTGCATGATTTCCATGAATCCGTTGCGTTTCTTTGTATCTTGATCTTTTACCGGTCCGCGAAATTCGGCCATTTCCTGCGGTGAATACTCTTTCGTGCGAAAGATGGTCCATAGAACGCAGCATAGTAGAATGGCAGCACCGATATAAAAAGCGTATTTCACATTGTCCGCCACTTCTCCGGCAGGCGCTGTATTGGCAATGCCGAACCCTTTGTTGAGAAGTCCCGGCAGCAATGAACCGACGACGGCACCGACTCCGATGAGGAATGTCTGAACGGCAAATCCGGTCGTATGCTGTTGATCGGGAAGCATATCTCCGACGAGAGCACGGAAAGGCTCCATCGTGATGTTGATGGAAGCATCCATGATCATCAGCATTCCTGCGCCGATCAGAATTGGAGAGAGAATGGCATTTTCTGTACCGGAAGAAAGAAACAGACCGGCGTTGGGCATGAGGATCAGGGCGATGGTTGTCAATATGGCTCCAACGAGAAAATAGGGACGACGGCGTCCCAATCTGCACCACGTGCGATCTGAATAGTGCCCGATGATCGGTTGCACAATCATACCGGTAAGCGGAGCTGCCAGCCAAAAGAGCGAGAGCTGATCTACATCTGCACCGTAAATTTGCAGGATTCGACTGGAGTTGGCGTTCTGCAGAGCAAAACCGAATTGGATACCCATAAATCCGAAGGTCAGATTCCAAATCTGCCAGAATTTCAGAAAGGGTTTAGTTTTCATGATATTATATTTAAGTGTTTTTCAATTCAAGCCAAAAGACAGGATGCAACAAGGCCTCCGTCTTTTACTTGGATGCAAACTTAAGAATAATCTTTAAAAAATGCATTCTCGACAGACAGAAGAAATCTTTTAAAGGAAGAAAGAATCAACGAGTGGACTTACGAACGACCAGGCTGGTCCGAATAATGCGACTCATGATTTCGTCTGAAGGCAACCTGTTTTCGATGCGGTCGATGAGAATACGGGTGGCTTCCACGCCCATCTGAAATCCATGCTGATCTACACTGGTAAGTGTCGGGTTACTGATCGTGCCCATGTTGTTGTTCGTAAATCCGCAGATAGAAATCTCTTCCGGTATTTTTATACCATATTCTTTGACAATGGTCATGGCGCCAATGGCGGTCTCATCGTTGACGGCAAAGATCGCATCAGGCCGATTGGACATCGAGAGCAAGGGCGGAATGACCATCCTTGTATCTTCGTAATTGTCGCAGATGTGGACTAATTCCGGATCCACTTCGATGCCGTTCTGGCGAAGCGCATCTTCATAACCCATCCTTCGGTTGGAGGAGATGGAGAGATGAAGGGGCGAACTCAAAAATGCGATGCGCCGGCATCCTGTATGGATGAGGTAATTGACGGCACTTTTCACTCCTTCATAATCATCCACTACCACACGATCCGTCAGCAGTCTTGGGCAGATTCGGTCGAAGAAGACCAACGGAATGCCTTCGTCCACCAGTTCCTGGAAGTGATTGTATTTTTGGGTTGTCTTCGACATAGAAGAAAGCACGCCACAGACGCGGGCTTCGAGAAGCGCTTTCGCACCTTTCACTTCGTGTTCGTAATTCTCGTCGCTTTGTGAGAAGAGTACTTTGTAACCACCTCGTTCTGCTTCGTCCTCGATTCCGGAAAGAACGGTGGAGAAGAAGTAATGTACAATCTGAGGCAGGATGACGCCAATGGTTCGTGTGTTGCTGGTGCGCAGACTCAATGCCAATTGGTTGGGCTTGTAATTGTGGGCATTGGCATAATCGGATACAATCTTCTTTGTCTCGGCACTGATGTCGTGACTGTCTGATAACGCCCTGGATACAGTAGAAATGGATATGTGTAACGCAGTGGCTATGTCTTTAATGGTCAATTGCCGCTTTCTCATGGATATTAAATGGTGCACTCAAAAGTAATGACTATTTTTTGATTATTCAAGCTGTTTCGTGGTTTTTTATGTCGTTCCTGTTGATCAATCATCGTTTTTGAATGGGAAAAGTATGAATATTTCGCTAATTGGAGGTTGGAAGATCTATTCCTTAATCATCGGCGGATCGGGAGAAAACTGCTGCTAATTTTCGGTTTTCATACGAATAGAGATGTATTTCTTCTTTTTTTTATTAAAAAGAAGTACATTTGAACTCCGAAGAACAAACGAAAGTTAATCTTAATCTCCGAGAGATTTTTTCAAACCATAATTTATATGAACATGAAACTCTATTTGTCAAGTTTTGCACAGGAACTCAAAGTAGCTGTCTGTGCTCTTGCCTTGTTGTCGGTAGGAACGGTTGCTGCCTCTGCTGAAAACCCGGTTAAGAATGGGAACATCACGCCTGTCCCTGATTCAGTATTTAATTCACTTGCCGCCACGCCTCCTATGGGATGGAACTCTTGGAACAAGTTCGGATGCAATGTCAGCGCCAAACTTCTGATGAAGATGGCCGACGTTATGGTCTCTTCTGGAATGAAGGATGCCGGATATCAATATATCGTTGTGGATGACTGCTGGCAGATTGCTCGTGACGAAAACGGCAATATCGTGGCTGATCCGGAGCGTTTCCCTGACGGAATGAAGGCTGTCGTTGATTATGTACATAGCAAAGGACTGAAGTTCGGCCTTTATTCTTGTGCAGGTTCATTGACTTGCGCCGGAAGACCGGCCAGCCGCGGTTATCAGTTCCAGGATGCTCTGATGTATGCAAAATGGGGCGTCGATTATTTGAAATATGACTGGTGCAATGACGAAGGTCAGAACGCACAGGCTGCTTATAAGACCATGAGTGATGCTTTGAAGGCAAGTGGTCGTCCTATCGTTTTCAGTCTTTGCGAATGGGGTTCCAACAATCCTTGGGAATGGGGAAAAGGCATCGGTCATCTGTGGCGTACCACTGGTGATATTCGTGCTTACTATAACGTACAGCTCGATTGGGGCGGCTTGGGCGTCGTCAACATCATTGATAAGGAAGCCGGCTTGTATTCTTTCGCAGGTCCGGGTCATTGGAACGATCCCGATATGCTTGAGGTTGGTAATACAGGACTCAACTACGACGAATGTGTTTCGCATTTCTCGATGTGGTGTATACTTGCCGCTCCTTTGATGGCAGGCAACGACCTTGAATTCATGAGCAAGGAGACCAAAGAGGTACTGACCAATAAAGAGGTCATTGCTGTCGATCAGGATAAGGATGGTATTCAGGGACGTCGTTTCCTGGACTTCGGCGATCAGGAGATTTGGGCCAAACCGTTGAGCGACGGTGAAATCGCTGTCTGCTTCATGAATAGAGGCGAGAATGTTTGGAACCTTGATTATACATGGACACGTGAGACGATCTATTTCGCACCGAAGATCAATTTCAAGACTACGACCTACACGGTTCGTGACCTTTGGAAACATCAGAACATCGGTACAACGAAGGATGCTGTCAAAGCAGCCATTCCGGCTCACGGCGTGCTGATGGTTAGACTGTCACCCAATAAATAATAAAGGATAGTAGCCTCTTCGGAGGTTTGAAGACATCGAAGATGTTTTTCTCGTCATGGGGAACGCATCTTCGATGTTTGTTTTTTATCGGACAGCCATATTTGTTTTTAGAGCCTTATTAAGTTCGTTTCACCGGGTTGTCTCGAATGCGTTTGTATCATGATTCTTGAAAAAGTCACCTAATTTTGACAACGACATTTCCGTGTCAAAATTCCCCAACGTGCACTCCCTCCGTATTCCTACCGACGATTCATTCTGCTGGTTCGACACAAATCTGTTCTCCTGTTTACAGGGCGATACAAAAGAAAAAACCGCGCCGATCTCACGACTGGCACGGTTTGAATTATGAAATCATTTATTTACATTACAATTGAATCCAACGCACATAGGCGAAGTCCATACGATGCGGAAGCTCCTTGTTTTCCGGATGAACGCGGAAGCCAATCTTATGCTCACCCGTCTCTGAAGGCGTGATGTGCAGATTGAAATAGAGCTTGCTGCCCTCTTCTTTCTTCAAGGTGAAAGGAGTGGCGCGTATGAAATCCTGTGTGTGTGAAACCGGATCTTCATCGACAACGACCATATCTACGCCCAGCATGCCCTGCAGTTCGTGACGGTCGATGACCAGATTGAACTCGTAATCCTTGCCTACAACCGGACCACCTGTAGTGAAGTCCTGATCGCAAGTGAACGATTCTACCTGGAAATTGTCCCAATGGGAAGCCACTTCCTCTTTCCATGCAGCGATCTTCTTGGCCACTTCGAAATGGTTGGCACCGAGATGTGCAGAACGTTTGGAGAGCTTGCCGTAGAAACGGGTCTCATAGTCTTTCAGCATACGAGACATTGTATAGTCGGGAGCAATATCCGAAATCGAATTCTTGACGTATTGGATCCAGTCGGGAGAATATCCCTTACTATTCTTTGCATAATAGGCAGGGATGATCTCGTTTTCGAGGATGTGATAGATCGTGGCAGCATCCAGTTGATCCTGGTATTGCTGATTTTCGTAGGTGCGTTTGTCGGTCAGACACCATCCTGCGCCTTCGCGATATCCTTCATACCACCAGCCGTCGAGTACGGAGAAGTTGAGTACGCCGTTCATCTCGGCTTTTTCTCCAGAAGTTCCGGATGCTTCGAGCGGACGCGTTGGTGTGTTCAGCCATACATCGACACCGGAGATGAGTCGGCGGGCCAGACGCATGTCGTAATTCTCGAGGAAGATGATCTTGCCGAGGAATTCCGGACGGCGTGAAATCTCCACAATATGTTTGATCAGTCCCTGACCTCCGCCGTCAGCAGGATGTGCCTTGCCGGAGAATACGAACTGAACAGGATATTTTTCATTGTTGACAATCTTGGAAAGACGGTCAAGATCGGTGAAGAGCAGATGGGCACGTTTGTAGGTTGCGAAACGACGTCCGAATCCGATCAGCAATGCATTGGGGTTCATCTTGTCGAGTACCGAAACGACCTTCGAAGGATCGCCTTGGTTCTTCAGCCATCTCTCTTTGTATTCAGCCTTGATGTAATTGATCAGTTTGTTCTTGAGCGCCATGCGGATGTTCCAGATCTCTTCATCGGGAACATTGTGGACGGCTTCCCAATAGGAATGGTTAGACTGATCGTTGAAGAAGTTGCTGTCGAATTTCTCCTCGTAGAACATCTTCATCTCTGTGGCTGCCCAAGTCGGCATGTGAACGCCGTTCGTGACATAGCCTACATGAAGCTCTTCGGGGAAGTAACCTTTCCAAACCGGAGCAAACATCTTGCGGGATACTTTGCCGTGCAGCCAGCTAACGCCATTGGCTTCCTGACAGGTGTTGAGCGCGAATACACTCATGGAGAACTTCTCGTTCGATCCGGGATTCTCGCGACCCATATCAATGAACTCCTGCCAGCTGATTCCCAGTTTGCCGGGGAACTCACCCATGTAACGTCCGAAAAGACTCTCGTCGAAGTAATCATGTCCGGCGGGAACAGGTGTGTGGCACGTGTAGAGAGCAGACGAACGAACCATCTCGAGTGCTTCGTTGAAGTTAAGTCCCTCTTTCTGTATATAGTTCACGAGTCTCTGTACATTGATCAGTGCTGCGTGACCTTCGTTGCAATGATAGATCTGTTTCTTGATGCCCAGTTTGTCAAGCAGCATGATGCCGCCGATGCCGAGGAGATATTCCTGTTTCATACGGTTCTCCCAGTCGCCGCCATAGAGCTGGTGCGTGATGGAGCGGTCCCATTCGCTGTTCTGAGGAATATCGGTATCCATCAGGTAAAGCGGAACACGGCCCACGTTGACTTTCCAAATGTTGGCGAATATGGTGCGTCCGGGATAAGGCACTTCAAGAATCATCGGCTGTCCATCTCCACTTGTGACTTGTTCGATGGGAAGCGTGGAGAAATTCTGCGCTTCATAGTTGGCGATCTGCTGACCGTCCATGGAAAGCGTTTGTGTGAAGTAGCCATATCTATAAAGGAAGCCTACACCGCACATATCGATGTTGGCATCGCTAGCTTCTTTCAGGTAGTCGCCGGCCAGAATTCCCAAGCCGCCCGAGTAAATCTTCAGGACATTCGTCAGACCGTATTCCATACTGAAATAGGCAACGGAAGGACGGCCCTTCTCCGGCTTTACAGCCATATAGTCCTTGAAATCGGCATATACGCGATGGATCTCATTCATCAGCTCCTTGTCTGCGATGATCTCCTCGATACGTGTGAACGAAAGACTCTGCAGCAATGAAACCGGATTACCTTCCGATTCTGCCCAGATCTTGGCATCCAAGCGTCCGAAGAGCTTGGCACCTTCGTGATTCCACACCCACCAAAGGTTTGTGGCAAGCTGATTCAGCGGTTCTAACTGCTTAGGAAGTTTGGAATGAGAATAGATATCCTTCCAAATAGGAGTATTGGCGTTGTTCGTTTTAATTTTCATATCGTATATTACTTAGTCCACTATTAAAATGACAATAATCTTTCGATTATGATGCCGCAAAGTTAGAAATTAAAATTTTTAGATGACACTTTTCTGTTTGTTTCTTTTGGCTGAACTTGACAATGCCTCCACAAATGCCTTTTGGTAGAACACTATAAAATGGTTCCATTGTGCCAGTGAAGCCAACTTGAAACAGTTGTTCCGAATGGTTGTCTTTACCTTGTCGCTTTTGTTCATCAGCGCGAGGATATGTTTCGTGATGGCGTCTGCCACGTCGAAATAGTTGAAGTCTGTACGGTTCACCACAGCAACACCTTCCGTTATGTCGGTGCCTGAGATGATTTTCCCGGCCCATTTCCCAAATCCTGCCAAGTCTGTAGTAATGGTGGGAATGCCGAACGCAATGCTCTCGAGTGGCGTGTAGCCCCACGGTTCGTAATAGGAAGGATAGACGGTAACGTCCATTCCAACCAGCAGGTCGTAGTAGATCTTGTTGAATATCCCGTCGCTTCCGTTGAGGTAGCTGGGAATAAAAATGATCTTCAGCTTTTCGGAAGCATTGTTGGTGAATCCGCAGTAGTTGATGTAGTTGAGCACGCGGTCCTCTTGCATATTGTTGAGCCAATGTGTGAGGAAGGGTTTTTGCAGCGGCTTGTCGTAGGAGAGATCATGGGCGATCATCTCTTTCAGATCGGCTCGCGGTTCCTTGACCCAGGCAGGCACCATGATGAAAGCCACCACTTCGCTCTTCAGTGCTTCGTTAGACCGGAGACGATGCATGGCTTCGATGAATACGTCAATACCTTTGTTCTGATATTCGTAGCGTCCGCTGGTGGAAACGAGCATTGCATTCTCGCTGATATGACAACCCAGCAGTTTGCTCGCTATATTAATTAATGTATGTCGGGCTTCCAGCCTTCTCTTCTTATAATCGACGCCTGTCGGCACGAAATCCGGTTCGAATCCGTTGGGCGTGACCACGTCGGGTTCTTTTCCCAGCAGCTGCTTGCATTCGCGAGCCGTGATATCACTGACCGTCGTGAAACAGTCCGCTTCGCGGGCGGCGGTTTTTTCCACCGAGTGCTTGGCTTCCATGTTCAGCTCCTTTGCCATCTGATCGCCGTTGAATCCGTCGAGATAGGCGTAGAGCGCTTTCCCGTTGCCGGCAATGGAACGTCCGATGGATGTGGCGTGTGTGGTGAAGATCGTCGCGATGGCCGGAACATGCTTCTTGATATACAGTTCGCCCATGCCGAGCATCCATTCGTTGAACAGAGCCACGACTTTCTTCTTTTCCATCTTATAATAACGGTAAAAACTCTCGATGACTATTCCGGTGGCATAGGCAAAGATGCACGAAGCGTCGTAATCGCCGTAGGCATGAATGGAATCGACCTTGAACGTGTCCCACATCTCGTAGAAGAATTTGTCGCGTTCGACCATCAGTGATTTAAAATCCACAAGGATAGCGGGCGGAAATCCCGGCACCTGCCAACGACCGATTTTAACAGGAGGGCGTTTTCCTTCTGTTGCCTTTTGCCAGTCGGTAAAGATATTGTCTTCTTTGAAATCGGCTATTATATTGTCTCCCCAAACATCCGGACCGATAAATACGATGTGATCTTTGTAGAGATTCTGTAAAGTCCTTGCTTTAGTAGAAAGAACGGTGTAGATGCCACCTACTTTATTGCATACCTCCCAACTGCTTTCAAAGATAAAATCGGGAGCTACCTCAAGTCTATTCGTCATATAAAATCATTTTTCGATACAAACTTAATCATAATTCTTTAAATCAACGGTGGATGGAAAGAAAAAGTCGTTTATATCTGCTTTCTCTTAACATCTGATGCTTTTGGCGTCTCAAATCTTTGAATTATAAATTAGATTCAAAGATCAGATACGATTTTCCATAAGAAACGTCTTATTTGATCTCAAGTGTATTCCAATGGTTATCCACCAAACCTTGGAAAATCTCTTCCAGACAGAGATCCCAGCTGATGAAGCCGATGAACTTTCCCTCTTTGTCCACATAGCTTTTATCCGGAGCGAGAGGTTCGCCCGTATCAGCATTGTAGCTCTCATGCAGACTGCCATTGGCTTTGTAATCGGAGAGGAGCATCTTGCCCAACGTCTGTGCCAGCCAAGGAATCTCCTTTTCCATGCCATAGAGTTTCAATGTCATGGCCTGAATGTAATTGGCATTGATCCAGATCGGTCCCTGCCAATTGGAGAACGGGACGATGATATTCTTGTTGTTATAATCGGGATCGCTCGCTGAAAGCGAACGGAAACCGCAAGCAGCCTTCATATAGTTGGGATTGAGCAGATATTTTTTGAGCATGGCCTGACCATCTTTCACAGAAGCGAGGCGGTCAAAGAGCGGCCAGAAATTGGAGTAGCTGACACGTTTGTACCATTTTCCCGTTCCGATCTCTACATTATAATACATCTTGTCGGCGTCGCACCAGAGGTATTTATTGATGGCGGCAGCCAGTTTCTCGGCACGTTGAGAATAATCCGCAGCGTCGTTATTGAATCCCAGATGTTTTGCAATGACAGCCAGTGCCTTGTATTCACGTTCCTGAAGTGTGCTGGCGTCGCAGGCGAGGAAGCGGCGTGTGTCCTGTTCGAAGATGTTCAAGGCGATATTGTTGTCGGCTCCGCTCTGGAATCCGTTTTGCCAGAAGAAGAGTCCGGTAGCTTTGTCCTGCTGGATCTTTTCACGATAATCCAAAGAGAGCTTCAGCTTGTCGTAATAGGGACGAACCCATTCAAAGTCGTTCATCGTTTCGGAAGCGATGAGTGTGCCTTGTGCCAGGAACGGTTTCATGGAGAAGTCGCCGAAGATGGGACGCGGACCTTTCGTCGTAGCACATCCGGAAACGTACCCTTTATCGTCGATATTGGCAAAGAAGTTCAGTGCCCAGTATTTGAGGTATTCCGGTTTGCCTTTCGTGCAGAAGTAGCTTCCCATGAAAAATCCGTCCCAATCCCACATCTGCTGGTAAAATCCTGCAGGAATGAGATACGGATATTTCAGATAGCCTTCGGCTGGTCTGATTACTTTGGGGCTAAGCTCTGTGAACATCGCCTTCACCTCGTTGTATGTATTTTGCAATTCTTTACTGCTCGTCTTCTGAGCATCAGCCGCTCCAAGCGGTAGCGTCAAACAAAGACTGACGGCCATATATTTGAATAATTTCATATCGCAGAATGATTCTTAATCGATGATGAGACAAAAGTACGGAAAATCATGATACCTTGTGTATCAATCTTTGTCTGATCGGATTGGATTTGTCAAGAAAATGTGTATATTTGTAACGTACAATTAAATATAATTCATCATGACAAAGCAAAAACAAGTCTATCGTTGTGCCCTTTGTGGCAATATCGTTGAGGTATTGCATCCAGCCGGAGGCACATTGTCCTGTTGTGGACAACCTATGGAATTACTGACAGAGAATACGCAGGAAGCTGCTACCGAAAAACATGTTCCTGTAATCGAGAAGATCGAAGGCGGATATAAAGTATCTGTAGGAGCTGTTGAACATCCGATGCTTCCTGAGCATCACATCGAATGGATCGAGTTGATCAGTGAAAACAAGGTGATGCGCAAATACTTGAAACCGGGAGAAAAACCAGAAGCCATCTTCATGACAGACGAAAAGAATGTTACGGCTCGTGAATACTGCAATGTCCACGGACATTGGCAGTCGGTTTAATTCCGTCCCATCACAAAATCGCCGCAGTATTTTTTTTATTGCGGCTTTTTTTATGTCTTTTTCAATTTGCCTTTCTTTCCCCAACGCCCGTCTATTCGCCTGTACAAGTCACTTTTTCGTTTTGACATGAAAAGTGACGCTGAACGCTGTTTCCCGCTGTAATTTTGCTTGTGGAAAGAGGAACAAAGAGGTTCTTCCGAAACAAAAAGTATAAACAATAAAAATTTAGGCAATATGAAAAATTTAGTTTTAGCTATCGCAGCCATCATCGCAAGTGCAACCATGAGTTTCGCATCCGCAAGCAATGTCAACAAAGTTCAGAACAATCCGGTAAGCAATTATACCGTACAGTTGAGTCACGCACTGAATCTTTCCGATTCACAAGCTGAAGAGGTAGAGATTTACAATGCTAATCTGGCCAAGAGTATTTCAGAGAGTTCCGAGTTCGCACCCGAAGTACAGCAACAGATGCTGAAGAATGCGCTCGATGCCAATCTCGGTCTGATGAAAGGGGCACTCACGCAGGATCAATACAGGAAATACGTCATGCTGGTCAATTTGACGAAGAACAACAACGAGCGTCTTGCTCAGATGAACTGGCAGACTGAGACGTTGAACAGTGTAGCAGAAAGATAAGTTACTTTCATTTTTAATATCAGCCCGTTGGGAAGCGAATCCGTTCTCTTTCCAACGGGTTTCTTTTTTCATACGTAGATCATAAATGTCGTTCATTGAGAGACGCTCAGGCATCCTTTGAAGAAAAATGTTTTAACCATGGTTGAAATATTTTTTCATAGTAGATCACGACCCCTGGCACAGTAGTCAAAATAATTTTTAACCACGGTTAAAAATTATCCTGATAAAGAAAGACCCTTCTCCTGAAAGGCGATGGCCGTATCCGATTCACAGTCATGGCGCAGTTGAAAAGCCATGAGTTTAAATTAAATAAGGTATAGTTCAGCTATTTCCCCGTTTTTCCTTACCTTTGCGGTAATTTAATTCTAAAAGGTATGTCAAAGAGAAGAATTTTAAAGAAAGAGATTAGCTACACAGCAGGTGATTTGTTTACAGAAGTACTCATTTATGCACAGTGCATGCCGAATGTGGATCAGGAAAAGATCGATCCGCTTCTTACAAGAATCCTTGAGATGTCTGATAAATTCGTTCTTCGTGCAGGACATCCAGACGGGAAAGACAATCATAAGATCATCCGTGCGTTCTACCAGAAGTTGCGCGCAGACTTCAATAACGAGGTTGACGCCATTGCTGCAGAGATCTCATCTCTCTTCAAGGCGGAGCAATGAAAAAAGCATTCTGTAGTTTCTTGCTTCGTCTTTTAGGTTGGAAAATCGGCTCTACAGAAGGTGCCGATACTCCCAAGTGTGTGATTTGTGTAGCTCCTCACACCAGTAACATGGATTTCTGGTTGGGGGAGCTTTATTATGGAGCTATTGGATGTCATGCATCGTTTCTGATAAAAAAAGCATGGTTTCGCTTTCCGTTTAATATTATCTTCGGACCGCTTGGCGGTGTTCCTGTTGACAGAGACAAGCATTCGTCCATCACAGACCAGATGGCGGAATGTTTTCGTACACACGAACATTTCCAGTTGGCTGTGACGCCTGAAGGTTCGCGTAAGAGGAGCGAGGAGTGGCGAAAAGGTTTCTATTACATTGCGCTGAAAGCGAACGTCCCGATATTGATTGCATACATCGACTATGCCAAGAAAGAATTGGGAATGATGCGTCTTTTTCAGCCGACAGGTAATGCAGATTCCGACATTCATGCCATTCGTGAGATGTATCGAGGCGTTACGGCGTGTCATCCTGCTGATTTTTCCCAGGTTTGATTTTTATTGGTTTTACCTTAATATATTACTGTTATGAATGAAGTGAAGAAACGCAATCCTTGGGCATGGATTCCGACTCTTTATTTTGCAGAAGGTCTGCCTTACGTCATTGTGATGACGCTTTCCGTTATTATGTACAAACGGTTGGGCGTGTCGAATACCGACATCGCTCTTTATACAAGCTGGCTCTATTTCCCTTGGGTAATCAAGCCGATCTGGAGTCCGTTTGTGGATCTGATCAAGACAAAACGCTGGTGGATCTATACCATGCAGCTGCTGATCGGCGCCGGCATGGCTGGCGTGGCCTTCATGCTTCCGGGTGATTTCTTCCTGCGTGCCACTTTGGCTTTCTTCTGGCTGATGGCATTCAGTTCCGCGACGCAGGATATTGCTGCCGACGGTTTCTATATGTTGGGCTTGAACCAGGATCAACAGGCTTTCTTTATCGGTATTCGTAATACCTTTTATCGTATTGCCATGCTCACCGGACAAGGTCTGCTTGTGATGTTGGCAGGATTGCTGGAGAGTTCTACGGGAAAAATTCCCTATTCCTGGAGCATCGTCTTCTTCATTGTAGCAGGACTTTTCATCGGTCTTTCGCTTTGGCATCGTTACATCCTTCCGCATCCTGCTGAAGACAAGCAACGCTCCAATCTCACCTCTTCTTCTATCATGAAGGAGTTCCTGCGCACTTTCGTCACCTTCTTCCAAAAAAAAGGGATTGTTCCAGCACTGCTGTTTATCCTTCTGTTTCGTTTGGGTGAGTCTCAGCTTGCCAAACTGACTTCTCCATTCCTTTTGGATACACCTGAAGCTGGCGGATTGGGTTTGACTACGACGCAAGTAGGCTTTGCTTACGGTACAGTGGGCGTTATAGCGTTGCTTCTCGGCGGCATCATCGGCGGCATCGCCATTGCCAAAGGAGGACTCAAACGTTGGATCATTCCGATGACACTTGCGTTGAACATTCCGGATCTCGTCTATGTCTATCTGTCGTATGCGTTGCCTCACAGCATCGTCATCGTAAACATCTGTGTTTTCCTGGAGCAGTTCGGCTACGGTTTTGGCTTTACCGCTTATATGATGTACCTGATGATCTTTGCTGCCGGAGAATTCAAGACTTCGCATTACGCCATCAGTACAGGATTCATGGCTTTGGGAATGATGCTTCCCGGAATGGTTTCTGGATGGATTCAGGAGCAGGTTGGCTATCAGCATTTCTTCATTTGGGTGATGATATGCTGTATTCCCATCTTTTTCGTCCTTCCTTTCTTGAATTACGATCCGTTGAAAAAAGAGGAGAAGAAGGAATAACCCGATTCACTGTTAAACTCTATTCGGATAACGTTACGTTTCCCGAATTTGACTATCTTCGCTGAGAATTAAAATTCAGCGAAAGCGTAACCTAAAACTATAAGCATTATGACAAAAGAGAATTATCTTGAGATATTGAACCACTTCCTTCCGGAAGGGAGCATCAGCGATGTACATCCATTCGGAAACGGACACATCAACGATACCTTGTTGGTTATCGATACGAACCAGAAGCCGCGTTTTGTCCTGCAACGCATCAATCATGCCATATTTAAAGATGTGGACATGCTGCAGAACAACATCAAGGTGGTAACCGAATGCATCCGGAGAGAACTGACCGCACGTCGGGTAAAAGATATCGATCGAAAAGTCCTTACCTTCCTTCCGGCTGATAACGGCAAGACCTATTATTTCGACGGCAATAGCTATTGGCGTGTCTCCTTGTTCATCCCGAACAGCCAGAGTTTCGACGGTGCCATCAGTACGAAACTGGCGTATGAAGCAGGACAGGCATTTGGTGATTTCCAGACCATGCTCGCCAATCTGCCTGAAGGTTCATTGGGCGAGACGATCCCGAACTTCCACAACATGGAGTTCCGTCTTGAGGAGTTCCATCAGGCTATCGCAAAAGATCCGGCTCATAGAGTTCAGGAGGTGAAAGAGCTGGTTGATGAAGTCGAAAAACGTTCCGAGGCAATGTGCATTCAGGAACGTCTTTATCGAGAAGGAAAACTGAAAAAACGCACCAATCATTGCGACACGAAGGTGAATAACATTCTCTTCGATTCTAATGAGGGTAACATACTGTGCGTCATTGATTTGGATACGGTTATGCCTGGATTCGTCCTTTCTGACATCGGTGACTTCATTCGTACAGCCACGAACAAAGGAGATGAAGACGACAAGGATCTCTCGCGTGTAGGCGTTGATATAGAAATATTCAAGGCTTATACCAAAGGATATATGGAAAAGGCAAAAGCATTCCTCACACCTTTGGAGACCAGCCTTCTGCCTTATGGAGGACGCTTACTGACCTATATGCAGACTGTCCGTTTTCTCACCGATTATATCAATGGTGATACCTATTACAAGATAGCCTATCCGGAACACAATCTCGTCCGTACGCGCGCGCAGTATGCGATGCTTCAAAGTCTTGAGCAACATAAAGAGGAGATGGACAGCTTCATGGATGCTTGGCTGAAGTAAACGATATTGCGACTATTATATATAATGTATATCATACCTACACAATAGTGGGGCGAAAAATCTTTCGCCCCCTTTTTTATGTTTAACAATCTATGATAACGGTTTGTCACAAATGAATTTTGATTTGTTTCGAACGAAACGGAATGGATCCGAATGAGACAATCGTTGATTATCTTCGTTTATCTATCGATTATGAATATTTTCACATTTCTTATTTTAACATTAAGTGTATGGGTATCCATTAAATGTTTGATTTTTAACATCATGGAAATATTAAAAAACATAACAAAAGTTTTGATAGTATTAAAATATGCTATACTTTTGCAGGACTCAATTGGATATAGATGCGTAAATTATTATTACACATAAGAAGAAACTCGACCCAGTCAGTGCATTCTGACGTAAACTGTGGACATTGGGGCATGGATGCATTTTCTTCCCCTAAAGTTTCATATCCATCATGTAGAGAATATAGTTATAATGCAGATATATTGATGTCTGCATCGGACAAGATATATGAATCATCGTTTAATAATTTGTTAGTGAAACGTGGCCCCTGTTCAAATGGGAACACTCGGTTAACAGCAGTTTTCTGGCGGGATAACTGACGTCGAGTGAAACCAAGAGATCCTTCTTTGACGATGTATGTAATCTTAATGACATACATTTTTTTGAATCAAGATCATGCAGCGACATGTTTGTAGATGTGCTTGCATTCTGATGTTTAAACAGTTCTTATGTGTTCGTAAGATTCAATAGTGTTGTTTTTCAGACACGTTAGAATAATTCATAGTTGATTTACCCTTTTCAATACGATTGAAGACTCGAACCTGTATTTCTAAAATTATTCATTTCATTAATTAAAAACATTATGAGAAAGTGTCTTAATGTATTTCTCCTGATTTTCATCTTCACCTCTACGTTGCTTGCTCAGAAGAAGGTAACGGGAGTTGTGACAGAGGCAGGAACCAAGGAGCCGTTAATTGGAGCTACTATTTTAGTCAAGGGCACCTCCAACGGAGTCGTCACCGATATTGACGGCAAGTATTCGATTACTGCAAAGGCAGGCGATGTCCTTCAGTTCGCTTATGTCGGAATGCAGACACAAGAAGAAACCGTGGGCAATCGCTCTACCGTTGACGTTACAATGAGTTCTTCTTCCTTCAAGATCAACGAAGTGGTCGTTACCGCTATGGGTATCGAGCGTAAGGCGAAGAGTTTGACTTATGCGACCCAGCAAGTGGGCGGCAATGAGTTGACGAGAGCCAAGGAAACCAACTTGATCAACAGTTTGCAAGGTAAGACTTCCGGTTTGGTTATCACGCCAAACTCTACGGGTGCAGGTGGATCTTCCAAACTGGTGATCCGTGGTAACAAGTCAGCTCAAGGTAACAACCAGCCGCTGATCGTTATCGATGGTATTCCGATGTCCAATCCGACGACTACACAGATGGAAGGCGAGTACGGCGGACGTGATGGCGGTGATGCACTGTCCAACTTGAACCCGGACGATATCGCAAGCATCAACGTGCTGAAAGGTGCTTCCGCTGCTGCTCTTTACGGTAGTATGGCTGCCAATGGCGTTGTGATGATTACGACGAAGAA
>CAZIVE010000023.1:0-3385 GCA_964542435.1 uncultured Parabacteroides sp. | reverse complement strand
TCTTATGCCAATACCAGTTCTACCGGTATCATGCCGACGAACTATTTCAGACGTCATAACATGATGACCAAGCAGACCTTCAAATTGTTCAACGACAAGGTTACGGTCAATACCACTTTGAATTATATCATTCAGAAGGGTAAGAACCGTCACGAACCGGGTCAGTATCGTAATGCTTTGACAGGTCTTTATACCTTCCCGGCAAATGGAGACTTCAAGTACTACAAGGATAATTATGAAGCTTATGACGATGTGAAAGGTTATGCAGTTCAGCAGTGGTATCGCGAGGTCAATCAGGACTTCAGTGCCAATCCTTATTGGGTAATCTACCGCAATCCTCATACAGAGAAACGTGATCGTATGATCGCTTCTGCAAGTGTTCGTTACGACTTGACAAGCTTCTTGAACTTGCAGGGCCGTTTGAACTATGATAAGATTTCTGATCAGTACGACAGAAAGATCTATGCATCTACATCTACTACATTGCATAATGTATATGGTGAATACAGACAGGAACGCAATGACAACCGCCAATTCTACGGTGATTTCATGGCCAACTTCAATAAGACATTCGATCCGATCAGTGTTACGGCATCTGTTGGTACAAGTTTCACGGATACAAAGGCTACAGGACTTTCTGCTGGTACATCTGGCGACGTCTATATTCCTAACTATTTCGTACTTGCCAATGGCTCCAAGAACGGAACGTCGAACAGCGTTTCCCGCAAACGTTTGAACAGTGTGTTCGGAACGGCTCAGATCGGTTACAAAGACATGCTCTTCCTGGATATCACAGGACGTAACGACTGGTCTTCAACGTTGTCATTCACACCCAACGTTTCTTACTTCTATCCATCAGTCGGCTTGACCGCTCTGATCAATGAGATGACTAAGCTTCCGGAGATGATCAATCTTCTGAAACTTCGCGGATCTTATTCCGTTGTAGGTAACGATATGCCTGCATTCATCACCAATCCGACGCATAGCTTCTCGAATGGTTCTGTATCATTCAATACCAGTATTCCTTTCACTGATATGAAGCCGGAGAAATTGCATTCAATGGAGTTCGGTTTCGACCTCGGAATGTTTGACAGCCGTTTCGATATGGACTTCACCTATTATAAGACGAACAACAAGAACCAGTACTTCAGTATGTCGGTTCCGTCAGCAACCGGTTACAGCAATTACTATTTCAACGCCGGAGACATTCAGAACTCAGGTTTTGAGAGCACAATGAGCTGGACACAGCCTTTCACAAACGATTTGACATGGAAGACCTCTTTCAACATCTCTTATAATAGTAACAAGATCAAGAAGCTGGACGACCGTAAAGGCATCAGTGAATCCGATCGTCTGTCTTATGTACAGATCGGTAGTATGGCAGGTTATGACATGCGACTCGTAGAAGGTGGTTCTTATGGAGATATCTATTCAAAGACTCTGAAACGTGACGCCAATGGTGTTATTCAGGTCAATGATCAAGGCGTTCCTCAGTTTACAAGCGATAAGATAAAGGTGGGTAATGTCAACTCTAAGTGGAACATGGGTTGGAGCAATACATTCACTTATAAGGATGTTCAACTCTATTTCTTGATTGACGGACGTGTTGGTGGCGACTATATCGACGCAACGAAATCTGTCCTCGACATCTATGGCGTATCTCAGGAGACTGCAGATGCACGTAATAATGGCGGATTCGACCTGGGCAACGGAACGAAAGTGGATGCTGCCAAGTTCTATCAGGCAGTTGGACAAAAAGGTCAAGGTGGTGACTTCTATGTATATTCAGCTACAAACTTCCGTCTGCGTGAGTTGTCACTCGGCTACACGTTCCGTAATATGTTCGGAGCTGGAAAGAACCTTGGCATCAGCCTTATCGGCCGTAACCTGTTCTTCCTTTATAAGGACAGTCCAACGGATCCCGAAGTTGCTATGTCAACCTCTAATGGATATGCAGGATCAAACTACTTTGCACTTCCTTCCACACGCAGTTTTGGTCTTAACTTGAAAGCAACATTCTAAAAAGTAGAAGAAATATGAAAACAATAAATAGATATAAGAAAAGCATATTGATGTCGGGTGTCGCTCTGATCTTTGCTATGACCGGCTGCACCGACAATTTTGAACAGACGAATACCAATCCTACGGGGTTGACTTCTTCTCAGATCCAGCTTAAATCATTCATGCAAGAGGCTATGCTCTCCATTTATTACAACCAGTCGAACGGCAACTGGGAATATCAGCTGGTTCAGAATCTGAACGCTGACCTTTATTCCGGTTATCTGGCTATTCCGACTCCTTTTGCATCGAACAACAATAACAGCTTGTATTACATGGTAGACGGATGGAACAGTATGAACCTTAATTACGGTCTGCTGCATGTCATGAAACCTTGTACGACAATCCTCAGCACTCAGACGGCTGATGACTATGTTGCCATCGCAGAGATCCTGAAGGTCGCTGGTATATCGAAGGTTGTTGATACCTACGGCCCTATTCCTTATACAAAGGCTATGCAAGGCGGTCTTGCTGTTGAATATGATACAGAGGAAACCGTTTACAAATCCTTCTTTACCGATTTGGCTGATGCAACAGCCCGTTTGACGAAATTCATCCAGACGAATGGTGATCAGCCCGATCGTCTCGGCTTCGATTTGATGTGCGGGAAGAGCCATAAGACCTGGCTGCAGTTTGCCAACACATTGCGCTTGCGTCTGGCTATGCGCGTTGTTAAGGTAGCTCCGGATCTGGCCAAGAGCGAAGCCGAAGCTGCTGTCGCTAATGCTTATGGACTGTTGGAAAATTCAAACGTACAAGTAGTAAACAGCAACACGCGTAATCCGCTCATGGTTATCTGCCGCGATTACAATGACTGTTGTATCGGTGCTTCTTTCGAATCGATCCTGAAAGGTTATAATGATCCGCGTCTTGCCAAGATGGCTCTGCCTGTTGGCTGGATGAACAAGGGCGATATCAAAGATCAGAATGGAAAGGAAACAGGTTCTGCAGGTCAGATCCATGGCGTACGTAACGGTTTCGAAGTTCCGACCGGAGGTGAATATAAGATGTATTCTATTCCTATGGTTAATACAGACGGTAGCAATCCGATGTCAACTGATTATCCTCTGCCCATCATGAAACGTGCAGAATCCTTCTTCCTGCGTGCTGAAGGCGCTCTCCGTGGATGGGCTATGGGCGGCACTGCTGAAGACTTTTATAATAAAGGTATTAAGGCTTCCTTTGATGATTATGGCGTATCAAGTGATTATGACGCATACATCAACGGCACGACATTGGCTGCCGACTATGTGGATCCTCACAATCCCGCTCTCAACATCAAGGGTATGAACGACGTTCCTGTCAAATTCCTTGCCAATGGAACCAA
>CAZIVE010000022.1:21843-32291 GCA_964542435.1 uncultured Parabacteroides sp. | reverse complement strand
TTTCGCGAAGCGGACTTTGACATTTTGAGACAATTATACTAAGGCGGGGCGAAAGAAGATTCACTTCTGCGAAAAGGGTTTTAGCAAGGCAGAAAAAAAGAACAGCCGGGAATCAAAAGACTCACCGGCTGCTCTGCTTTTCGTGACCTCGCAGGGATTCAAACCCTGAACCTGCTGATCCGTAGTCAGCTACTCTATTCAGTTGAGCTACGAGGCCATTCTTTCTAAATGCGCTGCAAAAGTAAGGAGTTTATTTCTTCTTGACAAACTTTTCGCTAAAAATTTCAATTAAAAAGTTCCCCGCTTGACTATTTTCAGTCCGAAGCCCGCGTTATCTTTCAGCAGGGCGCCTTTATCGGCGGCGAAAGTAGCGGTAAAAGACCAGTCGGGATGCTTCGTAGGTGTATAGTTCAAATCGAGAGAGCCGGAGACCGCCTGTTTGGTATTAAGCAGCGGAGCCGCATAGCTTCCCCACGTCTCGAGAGTCGTGAACAGCAAGCGATAAGAGAGAGACGGAGCGATGTGTCCCGAAGCGCCGAAATGCCAATCGCGCATGCGGTTGTAGATGAATCCGAGGCGGCCGTTTGAATTATACTCGGGCGAGAAGATCAGGGGCGAGCCGATCGCACGGCCGAAGTATGAGGCTCCAGTGGTATATTCACCATTGTTATAATAGTTGTCGTTGCCCCCTCCGCGCGCATAATATTTCTTATGGTCAAAGAGAATCTTGTGGAACGGACCGCTTTGATTGCGCGTATCCATATATTCCAAGACGAGATCGGAGAGCCAGCGGTTACGGGGAAGCGACAGCTGCGCGCCCCACAGTCCGTCGAAGCGGTTGACCAGGACCATGCCGCTACGGTCGTCGAAGAAATGCTGATAGCCGACCTGCAGTTTCCAGTCCGGTGCTTCGTACTGCAATCTCAGATCGTAAGACCCGTAATGGTTGCCGAGGACATTGATCTGATCAGACATCGTAGCCTTATCGTCGCCGGAGAGGCCGAGAAAGACGCGGACGAAATCAGAGAGGCCCTGCGGCTGTTTCCCCATCTTGGGATTGGTAGAGGTGCCGCCCCATTGCGACCAGTGTTGTGCTCCGAAGATTCCGGAAAGAGGAAAGGCACCCTTGGTGTCCTTGATCTGAACAAAAAGATACTTGTGCGACCACAATACGTTGTTGACATAGTTCTGCGACGTCCCGGAGGTAAAATCAGAGAGATAGGCCTTATCGAACGAACGACCCAAAGCCACCTCGCCTCTGACCTGCATCCATCCTTTCGTGTGAGGGACGACGGTGAACTGCGGCAGGGAAATATTGATTTCGGGAATAGGACGTGCATTTGCAGAGAAGACCATATCGCCCGATGAGAGTTCGCGGCTCCAAAGAGAGGTATAGCGTTCGCGGCTGCCGACCGAAAGGAAAAGGCTCTTGTAATACAGTCCCACATAGAGCTGCTGGGCATACGCCTTACGATAACGCGGCGTGGCGGCGATCAGTTCGGCACCGGCATCCCAGCGTAACTGATTGTTCTTCGGTCCGTCCATAGCGACAGCGGCGCTGAACAGCGCGTTGCCGGCATCCAGCGGGATCTTTCCATACTGATTGCTGACCAGGCTGAACGGCGTATGATCACCGCTCGCAGCACTTCCTTCGGCTGTCAAAGCATAGGAGACCTCAGGCGACTGCGCACAGACCGGCGACAGAGCGTTGCCTGCCAAGAGCAGCAGGAGAACGGGTCCATATCGATATATTCTCTTCATGGCTTCAGAATTTACGGAACGTATAACGTTTCCCGTCCGATGAGAGGATCAGCTTGCTTCCGGAGAGATGTTCAACGACAAAGGTACGCGGCGATGACTTCCAGTCGGTGAAGCGAATGAAATCGCTGTCGGGCATCTGCAAGGTGATCTTCGTCTTCTCATAGTCGTCAATATAGCCGGTTGTCGAACGATACGTTCCGCTACGGCTGTCGTAGATCTTATAATTGAAGAGGATCGTCTGGAATCCATACCATACCGTATCGACTTCCGAGACGTGGCCCTCAGACTCGACCGTCCGCAGCTGCCATTGCCCGTCGTAACGGGACTCGTAGTTGAGGCAGCTTGGCAAGAGGAGAAGAGAGAACAAAAGGGGGAACAGACATTTCTTACTCATGGGGCAATATCAGATTTTCACGTAAAGACTGGAGAGAGAGCGAGAAGAGCTTCTTGAACAACTGCGTCTGTCCGAGTGCTACGGAGTCGAGGAAATCGGGTTCTACCAATCCGTTTCTCACATCAAACAGACTGCTGCAATAAGGCTCTCCCACTTTCGTGTTTCCCAACGAATAGGCGGAAAGCTTCTCTGCGGGAAGACAATATTCCGGTTCCACCAGTTTGACAACCTCCTCTTTTGTCAGGGTATTGTCATACAGACGGCCGGCGAACAGCATATTATTGATGGCCTTCAGCATGTAAGGGCTTTGTGTGGTGAGCGAGAACCGGCCACAATGCGAGACGAGCCATTTGAGCAGGTCGAGCTGTGACGACGGGAATAGGTTCAACTCCGGTTCCTCGATCTGGAACGAATTGAAGAGCTGCTCGTGAAGCGAATAGCTGATCACCATCAGCAAAGGGATCACCGTCTGGAGTCCGGACGAAGCATCGCGAAACGACAACGTCGTGTCTTTCTTGCACAGCCGGATCTGGTCTTCTCCCTCGCCGGCGATGAACTCGACGCCCAAAAAGGGCACTTCGAACCGTTTGAACTTCCGTTTGGCGCGTTCATAGAGATTGGCAAAGCGCACCAGCGGCTCCGGAACAGACTCTTTGTCCTGATGCGAGAGAAGCGTGCGCGAGAAAAGCCCCACGAAGGAACGTTCGGCCGGAATAAACAGACTGCTGCAGTTGTGCAGCGGCAGCGTTTCGCGGTTCGTGATGGAAAGCTCAAACTTGCCTCCGGCATACGTAATGGCGTAATAACCGGGGTGGACATAGGTGAGCATCGTCGTGTCGGAAAAATAGGAAGCGATGTTGTATTTATGGAAGACTGCCGTCGGATTGAAAGAGGAGCCTTTGTCGTTGCAGTGGTTGAGACGCAGCACAAACGACGGATCATCGAAGATGGTGATCATCTTGGCGACCGCACTTTTTCCCGAGCCTTGTTCTCCTACCAGTATATTGATGTCACGAATGGTAAGATCGGCCTCTCGGACAGGTCCGAAATTGCGTATCTTCAGTGTGCTGTACATTTGCTTATTGTTACTATCCGTAGCCAAGAGATTGCAAACCGAGGGCAGAATCATCAAGCTTGCTTACATGTTATGCCGAGGTGCCGCTTATCTTCGCTATCCGTAGCAAAGATAGAAAATATTTCATCACGTGGTTTTCAGGAGCGTATAAGTTCCTTCATAATAAAGATTCCCGACATCTTCTTTCGTTGATTGAACCAAAATCACCTATGTCTAGCCACAGCTGATCCAATGGAATTTTTCTGGTGTCCCTTTTCCCCTGAAGAGCAATGCCAATGAGAAAGACAACAGGTACGATATCGTAGAGACGGTGACGAATAAAAATGAGCTGCAGCCTGTTCACACAGACTACAGCTCTCACTCAATCAAATATGTTCATCAAAAAAAACGGTTTTGGTTGTTACATTTTCTTTGTCAGTTGTGAACCATTATACATTAACACAGTCTGAGGCTTTGGACTTTTATCAAATCCCAAAATTTTATCCGATCTGATGATTACGACGTTGAATGTTCGGTTCGTAACCATTCCTCCAAAAGTGCCCTTGCGAGCACCGATAGTAAGTGTTGACGCTTGGTCGTTCCACTGAATCGGTATCAGCGTATATTTTCCTTTTTCATAATCATAATTGCTGCCTTCGTCTTCATACAGCGTGAAGGAGGCGTCGCGTCCGGCATAAACATACAGCGTGATCGGTGCAGCCGGCTTCTCGGATGCATACTGGATCTCCTCTCCGATCGGAATGATACTGCCTTCCCTGACATACAACGGCATACGTTCATAAGGCGCATCCACCTTCACCTTCGATCCGCCCTTCTGATAACGGCCGGAGTAGAAATCGAACCAATTGCTGCCCTTCGGGAAATAGACCTCACGCGAACGGGCTTTATACGTATAGACCGGAGCCACCAGCAAAGATGGACCGAACATAAACTGATCGCCGATGTCGAAGGTAGCGGCATCCGATTCAAAGTCCATTACCATCGGACGCATGATGGTGTAATCGTCCAACCAGACTTTACCTGCCAATGAATAGATGTAAGGCATCAGGCGATAACGCAGTTTGTCGTAATAGAGAATGGTCTTATAGGCCGGATGTGATTCCGGAGCGATATTGTAAACCTCTCTGTAAGGGAATTGTCCATGCGTACGGAACAGCGGGGCAAAGGCACCGAACTGCGTCCATCGCGTATTCAATTCGCGCCATTCGTCCTGATCTGCCGAACCCTCTTTGGCCATTTCAAAACGATGCTGTACACAGAATCCACCGATATCCATCGTCCAATATGGATTACCGGAAATAGAATAGTTCAATCCGGCTGCAATCTGAGCCTTCATGTCTTCCCAGCAGGTTCCGATGTCACCGCTCCAGGTGGCAGCACCGTATTTCTGCAGGCCTGCAAATCCTGAACGAGTGAGCAAAAATACTCGCTTGTCCGGATTCACACCGCGCTGGCCGTTATAGATAGCCATCGCGTTCATATATGCATAGGCGTTAAAGTACTTTGTAGAAGGTCCCAATGCAGTCGGCGTCATCAGCGCCTTGCGATAATCCATGCTAGCATTGGAGAGAATATCCGGTTCGGAAGCATCCATCCACCAGGCATCGAATCCCATTGGATAAAGCTTTTCCTGCATCTGCTTCCAGAACAGCTTGCGTGCTCCGGGACTATATGCATCGTAGAAAGAGCCGATATAGCCTTTGCCTATCCAGTCGCGTACGCTGTCTTTCACAGCGCGCATATACATCCAACCTTTGGATTGGAACTGTTTGAAATGTTCGGTCGTCATATAGAACTTGGGCCATACGGAAATCATCACATGGGCATTCAACGCATGAGCCTGGTCAACCATGCCCTTAGGATCGGGGAAACGGGCGGCATCAAAGTCGTGACTTCCCCAGGCGTTCTCGGGCCAGTAGCTCCAGTCTTCCACCATATTGTCAACCGGAATGCCGCGACGTCGAAGTTCCTTCAGGGCATCGAGCAACTCGCTCTGCGTCTTGTAACGTTCGCGGCTCTGCCAGAATCCCATCGCCCACTTCGGCATGACCTGCGCCTTACCTACAATCGCACGATAGTTCTTCATTACGTTATCCATGGAATGGCCACGGACAAAGTAATAATCGATCTGATCACCCATCTCTGAAGAGAAGGTCAGCTGGTTCTGCTGCTTCGGATCACGTGGAGAGTGCGCTCTCAATCCTATATAAGAGATGCCTCCGTCAGGTTTCCATTCGAGACGGACGTGATGACGTTCGCCGGCATTCATGTTGACACTGAACTTGGCTACAGACGGATTCCAAGCCGTACGCCATTTGTCGGCCATCAGCTGGTTGTCCACCCAGATCTTGGTATATCCTGCATAATAGAGGAGGAAACGATAGACGCCGGAAGAGGCAGGCTGAATGTCGCCTTCCCAAACAATCCGGGCATGATCGAAAGGAAATCCCTGAGGGAAATTCTTGACGGTCTCAAGGTTTTCATAATCTATCTTGTTCTCCGTACGTACGACGAAAGTGGAATCGGCATCGGCATTGGCATAATAGGAAGCGGTCAGTCCGCCCTCTTTTCCATTCTTGTCGAACAACTTGAACTGTGTCAGCTGCTCATAAGGACGAGGATCGCCGAAACGCGTCAATGAGTAGTTGTCCCAAAGAATACCATAATTCTTTGACGACATGATGAAGGGAATCGACACCTTCGTATTATATTGGAACAGCTCTTCGTTCTTACCTTTATAATTAAACTCATCGGCCTGATGCTGTCCGAGACCGTAGAAAGCCTCGTCGTCAGGTGAATCGAACGCCTGCATAAAAGAGTAGCCTTTGGTTCCTTCCACCTCGATGGCCTTGAAACTCTTTTCTCCTGCTTCCGGTTCTTTCAGCAACTCATTGCCCTTGACATCCGTGAAACGGACAGCACCGCTCTTCAGACTGACGTAGGCACACAAACTATCCGTAGAAAGTTTGACATAGCCCTTTTCCTCCTCAGCCGTCCATTTGGCTGTGACAGGCTTTTGCGCAACGATCAGACTGGTATCCTTGGAGAAATCACCCGGAGTGGCAGACACACGAATCACATTCTCACTAACCACAGCCAGACGAACCTGACGTGTAGTCAATGAATCACTTTTCTCAAGCGTCACAACAATTCCGTTGGAAGTTTTACGCCATCCCTGTTGACCGCAAGAAGCAAGAGCCAAAAGTAAAGAAAAGATGAACAATGTTTTTTTGAACATATTAATTTGTGTCTAATGAGTAACTAATCACGATGCAAATTTAATATAATGTTTTTTTCTTGACTTACAAAATCCTATCAAAAAACGGTTTAATCCGAGGCAAAAAGGGCATGATTTGTTATAAATGTAAGCATGAAATGATATATAAGATACTCATGCAAGCCCGATTAGCAAAAGGATGTCATCATGTCACCCTACATTTCAGCCCCTCGTTTCAGAAGAAGAATGAAATGGGACGTGGCAAAAAGAGGGATGCCATAAATAATGGATCCATAAGAGAGCGGCTGTATCAAAATACACAATAATTAGATTTGCATTCGTCTGCAGAAAGAGACTGCACCTTTTTGAGGACGGTGAAAGATATTTCGAGACTTTTATGTAAGTTTGCAGCTCAATGAGAAGATTCTTATTCATAGCACTCTTTCTAATCGGATTGTCGGCCACGATGAATGCACAATCGAGAAGACCTAGCGGACCGGATTCGCGGGGCGGATTTTCATTGGCAAACATCATGAAAGCCAGCAAGGAGGTTCCTGACAGCCTGCTGAACGACTCCACCAAATCACACAGCCGCATCGATGCTTTTCATCTTACGCGGATGATCGGCGACCGTTATGTCGCACCGATGGATACGGACCGGATCAACTTCTACAACACCATGATCCCAGACAGCCGCTCGCTGGCTATCGGCTATCTGGCCAACAACGGTTCGCCGGCACAAACCAAGATCTTCTCGGAAAGAAAAGAGGCTCGCGACTTCATCTTTGCCGATGCCTACGACTATTATATCACCACACCCGAGAATGCTTACTTCTACGATACGAAGATTCCGTACACGCTGGTCAACTACGAGACAGGCGGCGGAAGCACGAACAAGGAAGATCATCTGAGCGGTGTCCTCACTATGAACTTCGGCAAGAAACTTAACGTGGGTGCCGACATGGATTACATCTATAGCCGCGGCTATTATGATTCGAACGGCAACAAGATGCTGAGCTACCGTTTCTTTGCCAGTTACCATTCCGACCATTACGAACTGAATGCATACGCCAGCAACTTCAATTTTGTGAGTCACGAGAACGGCGGACTGACCAACGACCTTTACATCACCAATCCCGACAACTTCAACGACGGGAAGCGTGTGACGGACTCCAAGTCCTATCCTGTCCGCTATGATAAAGCTTACAACCGTGTACGCGGCAAACAGTTTTTCCTGACACACAGATACAATGTCGGATTCCACCGCGAACTGGAGGAGTTGGATTCTTTAGGGAATCACAAACAGCAATTCGTGCCGGTTTCCAGTCTGATCCATACCTTCCAATACGAAGACAACTTCCGCAGATTCATAGAGAACGACAATATCATCGACACTTGCTACACGCATTTGTATGGCATGGACGCCACGCTCAACGACGTGACGACTTCCTGGTCGATGAAAAACACCATCGCGCTTTCACTGCGTGAAGGCTTCCAAAAATGGGCGAAGTTCGGACTCACCGGATTCGTCAACTTCGACAAGAGACGGTTTAATCTGCCCGCAATGGTTCCGGGACTCACCTATCCCAATCAGGAAGGCGTAGGTTATCCGACAACACTGGATTTCCCGACGGAAGATGTGTATGACGAATTTTCCACCTACGTGGGCGCGGAACTTTCCAAGAAACAGGGCTCCATATTAACGTATGACGCGCGAGGCGAACTCTGCGTCGTGGGTGACGACGTGGGCGAATTCAGAGGCAAAGGGAATCTGCAAACCACCTTCCCGCTCTTCGGCAAACCGGCCATCATCAGTGCCGGAGCCATCATCGACAATGTCACGCCCGCCTTCTATCTCCGTCACAACCACAGCCGTTACTTTTGGTGGGATCAGAGTCTGGACAAAATCCAACATTTTACCGTTGAAGGTTCCGTTGAACTGAAATCCACAGGAACAAAGTTCTCGGCTAACGTCACCAGCATCCAGAACTACGTCTATATCGGCACCGACGGAACGCCCAAACAATATGGCAGCAATCTGCAGGTCATCACCGGACGTATCAAACAAGACTTCCATGTAAGAGCATTCAACTGGGAAAACGAAGCCGCTTATCAGGTCAGCAGTGATCAGAACATCATTCCGCTTCCCGACCTCAGCATCTACAGCAATATGTACCTGAAATTCCGTCTTGCCAAAGTGCTGATGGTGCAGTTAGGCGCCGACGTCCGCTGGAACACTTCTTATTATGCACCTTATTACGAACCGGCCACGCAGCAGTTCCAGAACCAGGAAGAGCTGAAGGTCGGTGGCTATCCGCTGATGAATGCCTACATCAACTTCCATCTCAAACAGGCACGGTTCTTCATCATGGCCTACAACCTCAGTCAGAAGTTTGCAGACCCGAAATATTTCTCTCTGCCCCATTATCCGCTCAATTCCATGATCGTGAAAATGGGAATCTCCGTGATGTTCAACAATTAACGGCGTTAAAGAATAACAATTCATTCGAAAAGATGTAACTTTGTCGTCAAATAATACAAACAATGAGATTTGACGAATTAGATCTGGAAGAGCCCGTACTCGATGGGCTTGACGCGATGAACTTCCAGGAAACGACTCCCGTTCAGGAGCTGACCATTCCGGTCATTCTGCAAGGCAAAGACATTATTGCCTGCGCACAGACAGGCACAGGAAAAACTGCGGCCTATGTGCTTCCCATCATCAACGAACTGAGCAAAGGAGAACATCCTGAGAACGCTATCAATGCGGTCATCATGGCACCTACCCGCGAATTAGCTCAACAAATAGATCAACAAATAGAAGGTTTCACCTATTTCGTTCCCGTTTCGGCTGTCGCTGTTTACGGTGGCACGGACGGTGTGGCTTGGGAACAGCAGAAACGCGGATTGGAACTGGGTGCGGACATCATCATTGCCACGCCCGGACGTCTCATCTCGCACATCAATTTGGGAACAGTCGATCTCTCCCGCGTCTCCTTCTTCGTTCTCGACGAAGCCGACCGAATGCTCGACATGGGATTCTATGACGACATCATGCAGATCTACAAACTGCTTCCAAAGGAATGTCAGGTTCTGATGTTTTCTGCTACCATGCCTCCTAAGATCCGCGAATTGGCAAAGACCATTCTGAAGAATCCCGAAGAGATCAAGATTGCCATCTCCCGTCCGCCCGAATCCATCATGCAGACCGCCTATATCTGCTACGAGAACCAGAAACTTAAGATCCTCGAAAGCCTCTTTACCAAAGGAAGTGCCCAGCGCGTGCTGGTCTTCTCCTGCTCGAAAGCCAAAGTAAAAGAGATGGCGGCTACACTCAAACGCCTGCATTACAACGTCGCTGCCATGCATTCCGACTTGGAACAGACACAGCGCGAAGAGGTGATGCGCGACTTCAAAAACGGACACATTGATATCCTCGTTGCGACGGATGTCGTGGCGCGCGGCATCGACATCAACGACATTCAGCTGGTTGTCAACTTTGACATTCCTCACGATCCCGAAGATTATGTACACCGCATCGGACGTACGGCCCGCGGCACAAACGGTGAAGGTCTTGCCATCACCTTCGTATCGCCCGATGAACAACCTCAGTTCAAACAGATCGAGAAGTTCCTCGGCAAAACGATTTATAAGATTCCCGTTGATCCTGTATTCGGTGAGACTCCTGCCTACGAACCGGAGAAGTATGGGAAGATCCGCGGTGGTAGCGGAAGACGTAGAGGCGGAGCTTCAGCTTCACACCGCAGCGGCAAACGTGAACCTCGCAAATAATCGGTGAGGTTCAAGACCCGTCGAAATGCCTATCGGGACTCTTCAGTCCCTATCTTTGAGTCTCCATCACAACTTTAGCAAGCCCAAATCCTCGTCCTTGGGCGAAGATCCCCATTTTCCATACGCTAAGAAGCAATTTGCGGGGCCGTATCACAATCCCTGGACGCAGGGAAAGCCAAACGAGGGCTCTGATCCTAACTTTATGATCC
>CAZIVE010000022.1:9563-21743 GCA_964542435.1 uncultured Parabacteroides sp. | reverse complement strand
AAAGTTCTAATCCGAGGGGTCAAATTGCAATCCCTGGGAGACGAAGTTCTAATCCGAGGGCTCGGATCACGACTTTGTGATCAAAAAGTACCGATCCGAGGGTCCAAATGGTATCCCTCGACTGAGGGAAGTCATTTTAGGGGTCGAATAACACCCCTGGATGCAGGGAAATGAACCTACCCTTCTCAAAAGAGACGAGGATCAGAAGCTCAGTTCGATACGGTCATGTGCCTTCAGATCAATCTCGAGAGAATTGTTGACAACAGGAAGTGAAGCCGGACGGCCATTCTTGCGGATACTCAGATTATCTGATTTCTCCGGCAGCGGAATGACGAAATGGTTGTTCACCGTAGCCTCCAACGACATGTTGTTCAGACGATGATTCTTCCACGTAGCGGAAACAATGCCGCCGCCACGAACACGAAGTCCGGAGAATGATCCGCTCTTCCAAGCGGAAGGAAGTGCAGGCAGCACCTCGACTTTACCGTTCTGACTCTGAACGAGCATCTCTGCAATGCCGGCACAACCACCGAAATTTCCATCGATCTGGAAAGGTGGATGCGCGCAGAAGAGATTGTTGTAGGTGCCTCCGCTCTGTGCCGTAGAGGGACGAAGCAAAGCCGTCAGCAAACGGAACGCATGATCGCCGTCATGAAGACGTGCCCAAAAATTGATCTTCCAGGCCATCGACCAACCCGTACTCTCATCGCCTCTCACTTCGAGCGTCTTCTTCGCAGCTTCGGCAAGCTTGGGCGTTCCGACTACAGAGATTTCATTGCCTGGGTAAAGTCCGTAGAGATGCGAAACGTGACGATGTGTCGGCTCCACTTCGCGGAAAGGCTGAAGCCATTCCATGATGCGGCCGTCCGAGCCGATCGTTGTGGGTTTAAGCAGGGCGCGCTTGGCCGTCAGCTCTGTGACAAACGCCGTGTCTGTCTTCAGGATCTGCGCTGCGGCAATCACATTGGTGAAAAGTTCGCGCACGATCTGATTGTCCATAGTAGAACCCGCACAGATGCTGGCGATACTGTCGTTGGCCATTCTGAAAGAGTTCTCGGGCGAAGTGGTCGGTGCCGTGACGAGATATCCCGAACGCGGATCGGTGACCAGCATATCATCAAAGAAAAGTGCAGCGCCGCGCATCGTCGGATAAACGCTACGCAGATAATTCTTATCTAATGTATATAGATAATGCATGTAAAGATGCTGACAGAGCCAGGCAGCCGAAGTGTTGGTCGCGCCCCACGAAGGATGTTCGCCGGGAGCCGTGAACTGCCAGACATTGCCGAGTATGTGCGTCACCCAACCTCGTGCATGGTAGAATGACTGTGCGGTGACCGTTCCGCTGGGCACCTGTCGGTTGATCCAATTGACAAGCGGCATCTGGAGTTCGGAAAGATTGGTCACCTCAGCCGGCCAAAGATTCATCTGAAGGTTTATGTTCAAATGGTAATCGCCGTTCCAAGGCGTCTGAATCTGATTGCACCACAATCCTTGAAGGTTAGGTGGCAGCAATCCGGGACGTGTGGATGAGATGAGCAGATAACGTCCGAACTGGAAATACAGCGTGGCAAGAGCCGGATCGTTCTGATCCTTGGCAAAGAGCTGCAGCCTGCGGTCGATCGGCAGATTATTACGGGAGCTTCTGCCCAAATCAAGTTTGACACGGCCAAACAACTTGTCATAAGTCACCGTGTGGTCGCGTTTCATCTGTGCATAGCTCTTATGCTGCATCTGGTTCAGACGGGTCATGATAATGGATGGATAAGTGGACGAACTGAAATAGTCTGTCCCCATGCTGACCAGAATCGTTACTTCGGAAGCATTGCTCACCGAGAGAAGTCCATCGCCGACCTTCAGTGTACCGCCTTTCGGAAGGATTACTCTGACGCGTGCTTCAAAACGCATGCCGCTGGGAGCAATCGTATCCACACCATCGGGAAGTCGTCCGCGCAGCACCAAATCGTTATTTTCCGAAGTCACCAACGCATGTTCGGGACGATTCATGGAAACGTCGAAGTTAATGGAGTGTTCCAGATTGGTGATCAGATGGATAACACCTACATCTCCGGAGAACGAAGTGAAGGCTTCGCGTGTATAGCTGGCCTTTCCACGATTATAGGTGAGAGTAGATATAGCATCGGAAAGACTGAGCGTGCGTTTGTAATCCGTCACGGAATCTTTCGGATCATTTGTCTTGTATTTAAACACCAGATTGCCCAGCATCTGATAGCAGCCGTATGGCACATTGGCGCCGTTGCCTTGGCCGCTGCCTGCACCTTTACATACGAAGGTTTCATACATCAGTTTCTGGGCCGCATCGTTCTGTCCCTGGAAAAGCAGTTCGCGGATTTTCCCCAGATAATAGGCTGCCTGAGGATTGGAGGCATCTTGAACACTGCCGCTCCAAAGCGATATTTCATTGAGTACGACATTCTCTTGATCGACACCGCCGTCGGGCATCATGCCGATACGTCCGTTACCCAGAGGAAACGACTCTTCCCATTTAGCAGCCGGACGGTTGAAGAAATACGAAAGATCACTCGATGAATCCTGCGGGGCAAGATCGCAAGCCGACAACAGGAGAAACAGTAACGAAACGATGGTATAAATCTTCTTCATAGATCTGATGTTAAAAACTCTGCATGTCGCAGAGGCGTTTATAATATCCATTCAACTGAATCAATTCCTCATGCTTTCCGCGCTCAACGATCTCTCCTTCGTGAAGGACGCAGATCTCGTCGGCATTGCGGATGGTGGAAAGACGATGGGCAATGACGATGGTGGTTCGTCCTTTCATCAGATGTTCCAAAGCTTCCTGCACCAGACGTTCCGATTCGGTGTCAAGAGCAGAGGTCGCTTCGTCGAGGATCAGGATCGGCGGGTTCTTGAGAATGGCGCGTGCAATACTGATGCGCTGGCGCTGTCCGCCGGAAAGACGTCCGCCACGGTCGCCTATATTGGTGTCGTAACCCTCTTCGCTGGCCATGATGAACTCGTGTGCATTGGCAATCTTGGCCGCTTCCTCCACCTGTTCCTTCGTGGCGTTGTCCACACCAAAGGCAATATTGTTGAAAAATGTATCATTGAAAAGAATCGCCTCCTGATTGACATTGCCCATCAAGGCACGAAGATCGAATATCTTGCAATCGCGGATGTCAGTACCATCGATAGAGATCGATCCTTTCGTGATGTCATAGAAACGAGGCAACAGATCGACCAGTGTACTCTTTCCCGATCCGCTCTGACCGACAATAGCGACTGTCTTTCCTTTTGGAATGACCAGATCGATTCCTTTCAGTACAAACTCGTTCTGATATTTGAACCAGACATCCTGATAGCTGATCTCCTTCTGCAAAGAGATTGGTTTCGGATTCTCCGGGTCAACGATATCCGGCTCAGCCATGAGAATCTTATCCACACGCTGAACAGAGGCCAAGCCTTTCTGAATGGAATAGATCGACTTGCTGAGATCTTTCGCGGGATTGATGATGCTGTAGAAGATGACCAGATAATAGATGAAGGTCGGAGCATCGATCGGACTGTTGTTGCCCAAAATCAAGGTGCCGCCGTACCAAAGGACGATGACAATGGTGACAGTGCCGAGGAACTCGCTCATAGGATGAGCCATCTGCTGACGACGATAGATGCGGTTGGTGAGACGACGGAACTGTTCGTTGCTTTTCTCAAAGCGCTGCTGGATCTTCTTTTCGGCATTGAAAGCCTTGATGATGCGAAGTCCACCCAACGTCTCTTCCACCTGACTCATCAACTGTCCCCAAAGCTGCTGACCTTCGAACGACTTGCGTTTGAGTTTCTTGCCGACCTGCCCCATAAGATATCCTGCCAAAGGAAGCAGTACTAATACGAACAAGGTCAGCTGCCAACTGATGACGATCATGCCAATCAGATAGACCAAAATCAGAATCGGGTTCTTGAACAGCATATCGAGCGAGCTCATGATACTGTTCTCAATCTCGTTCACATCACCGGAGATACGGGCAATGATATCGCCCTTACGTTCCTCCGAAAAGAATCCGAGCGACAACTGCGTGATCTTGCGGTTGATCTTGTTACGGATGTCACGAACCACGCCCGTACGAATAGGTATCATGGTGTAGAAAGCCATGTACATACTGGCCACTTTGAGGAAGGTCATGACGATCAGAAAGATTCCGAGGATAACCAGCGTCGTCGATCCGCCGTACGAATCAATAAGATAGGTGACCGACCAGAAGAAATCGTTCTTGCAGATCTGTGGCAGTACTTTCCATCCTTCCCAGGTTGTCAGATCGACATTGAAAGGCATGTAGGTATAAGTGGCCTGCGTGATCTTGAAGAGGATCTGAAGGATGGGAACGATGAAGGCGAAAGAGAAGACATTCAGTATCGCGGACAGGATGTTGAAAATGATGTTCAACACCATATACTTCTTATAGGGCGGCACAAAACGTCTCAGTACCTGCAGGAATTCTTTCATATCTTAAATATTGAAAAGCCGTAACCGAGGATATCGGCTGCGGCTTCTTATAATAGTAATAAAGGGATCAGAATGAATAAAGTGAGCTGATAGACTCGTCGTGGCTGACACGGCGGATGGCTTCGGCAAACAGCGAAGCGATGCTCAGCACGGTCACCTTGTCACATTTCTTGGTGTAAGGAATGGAATCGGTAAAGATCATCTCCTCAAGTGCAGACTGATCGATACGTGTGGATGCAGGATCGGACATCACGGCATGACTGGCAAGTGCACGCACAGACTTGGCTCCATTCTCCATCATCAGATTGGCTGCCTTCGTAATCGTGCCGCCGGTATCAACCATATCATCCACCAAAAGGACATCGAGGCCTTTGACCTCACCGATGATGCGCATCTCGGCAACTTCGTTGGCTTTCAGACGGGACTTGTGACAGATGACCATCGGAAGACCGAGGAACTTCGAGTAACTGCTGGCGCGCTTCGTACCGCCGACATCCGGCGTTGCGATGCAGAGGTTGTCCAAAGGAAGTGATGTCTTGATGTATTCAAGGAATACAGAAGAGGCATAAAGATGATCCACGGGAACATTGAAGAAGCCCTGGATCTGATCAGCATGCAGATCCATCGTGATCAGACGATTGATACCTGCCACGCTCAACATGTCGGCAATCAGTTTGGCACCGATGGAGACACGCGGTTTGTCTTTTCTGTCCTGACGAGCCCAGCCAAAATAGGGAATAACGGCAATGATAGAATGAGCTGACGCTCTCTTTGCCGCATCGATCATCAGGAGAAGCTCCATCAGATTGTCTGAGTTCGGAAAAGTGGACTGAACCAGAAACACATCACGTCCGCGGATGGATTCTTCATAAGAAACGGAGAACTCGCCGTCGGCAAAATGCTGGATGTTCATCTGGCCAAGTGGACATTGAAGACTGTTGCAGATTTTCTCCGCAAGATAACGGGAATGCGTACCCGAAAAGACAAGAAAAGGTGTTTGTGCGCTCATTGTTATGAATAGAAACGATCGATATTATTTCATTATTCTGTCGCAAAGGTACGAAACTTAATCTAATTGCATTGCGATAGCTGCAAAAAGTAGGGTCGAAAAATCTTTCGCCTTTTGTGATAAAGGATAGCCGGAACTTACGGTTGCGGAATCGTCAGGACTCTCAGTATAGCTTTTCCCCAAAGCTCACCAAGGTGAAGCGCACCTTGAACATTGGGATGCAGATAGAAAGTCCAGGCATTGCCCTCTTCTGCCTGCATATCGGTGGCGTAATGTGACTTGAAATATTCGAATCCATCGGTATCACCCAGATAAACCTGATTGGGGAAACGGTGCGAATACTCTACAACGATGTCCTGCAAGACTGGATAATAACTGATCAGACGGTTCAGACCGGCCTGTAAATATTCTGATCCATTGTACGTATTCGGACTGTACCAGATCGGACGATGTAGGATGATCTTACAATTGGGATAGAGTGCAAGCAGCCGATCGATGATGCTCTTGATGTTTTGAGCGTAGGTTTCTTTGCTTACAGGCGCTCCGCGCGTGCCACGAATGGCACTGTCGTTGGTGCCAAGCATGACGGAGAAGACCATTGTCGCCCAAGTCTCATCGCGCAGTTTGTTAGCCGAATCCACTACATTCTTGAACAATCCTACGCTGTCAGGAAGGAAATCGAAGGTGGTAGCACCGCTCACGCCGCAGTTGGCAAACTTCACCTGACCTACAGTAGGCTGCTGATTCAGATAGATGGCGCATTTAACGGGTGGCGCATCATGACGCGGATTGGCCAATCCGGCTCCGTACGTGATGCTATTTCCTATGAAGATTAGATTGACCTGCTTGCGTGCAGGAGCATTTTGTGAGAAGACGTTCAACGTCATGACTAGTAAAACAATAACAAAACAAATCTTTTTCATTATGATTGTGTAGATTTAGAAACAGGCAATGTAAAATAGAAGGTGGAACCTGCGCCCAACTCCGATTCCACGCCGATCCGACCACCCATCTGCGTTACCAGTCCTTTGCAGATGGCCAGTCCGAGACCGCTTCCAGCTTTATGATCTTTTCCCTGCACGAAACGATTGAAGATCTTTTCCAAATCTTCATGAGCTACACCACGCCCCGTATCGGTCACGTGGAACTTCACAAAGGTATCTCCTATTTCGTATCCGAGGCTGATCGTGCCGCGCGTCGTATATTTGATGGCATTGGTGAGTAGGTTCTGAAGGATCTGCGTGAGACGCGAACTGTCAGTCTCAAGCTTATAATTTTCCAACGGTTCCAAGACGAAGGTGATGCCTGCCGGAATGCGAAGCCTCATCGATTCATAGATCTCACTCATCAGATCGTGCAGCGAGACGAAGGCATAAGAGAGAGACAACTGTCCGGACTCGATCTTGGAGAGATCCAAAACGTCGTTGATGAGCCGTAGCAGCAACTCATTGTTGGAGCGGATCAGATTACTGTAGTTTTCCCTCAGATCTAGATCAGTCTCAATGCTGAGCAGTTCGGAGAAACCGACAATGGCATTCAGCGGAGTTCGGATATCGTGAGTCATATTGGCCAGAAAGGCAGATTTCAAGCGGTCGGCCTCTTCGGCTTTCTCACGCTTGTTTTGCAACTCGTTCTCCTTGTCCACATGAAGCTGGTCATCGATGATGCAACCAGCGATGAGCGTCGGACGGCCTTCTTCATCTAAATTGAAGGGAATGCCGTTGATCTCAAAGTCTCGATAGCTGTTATCATCATCGTTCTTGAGACGGAAATTAACCTTCATGCCCGGAAGTTTCTTGTTGCGTATCTCATTGAAGAGAAAAAAGAAATCATATTTATCTTCGGGATGACGCAGTTTGGTAAGCGAACGACAGATATATTTGTTCTGATCGAGCAGCTTGTTGTCAGAGCCGTAAAACTGGAAACAGCGCTGGCAGTTGATACGGTCACATCCGTTGAAACGAAGGAAACTGAACGTGTAGATCGTTACACCGCTTTTGCGAAGCACCTCGTCAGCAAGGATTCTTGCGTCAGATAGCGAAAGGATATAGCCACTTCCAGTGGGGAGCAATGGTTCGACGGAAAAATTATAGGGCAGCGAATGATGTATCTTCTGCCCCTCTTTTAACTTACGTTTTTCCTCATCGGTAATTATCTCTGATGAAAAAAGGTCTGTGATAAAGAACTGTTCCGATTTTGTGATTGAAAAACGAGCCGCCATTGCCATATTGATTGCCACTAACGTCCCATTGGCATCATACAGCGCACTTCCTATCGGATTTTTATGGAAAAACGAAGTCAGCAACCCTATATACTGCTCGTTTTGTTCACTTTCGATCATAATAGAAATGTTTTTTTAGATGAATATTTGTCAGACTTCATCGCAAAGATATCTTTATATTTCTAATTTGATAATATTTTACTAAAATTTTTCCCTTTCATCAACGAATAATATATTTTTGCATATCTTTTTGAAACAAATCATCATGAATAGAAAACTCTCCCTTATCATTTCAACCTTGCTCCTCTGTATTTTAACGGTAGGCGCACAGGTTTCATTCGACAAGTATTTCATTCCTAAAAGCCTCCGTATCGACTTTGATCTGAGCGGGAATGCAAAAGTACAAAGAGCTTCACTTCGCCAGCTGCGCGAAGAACCGGTTTGGGGCGGCCCGCAGAAGAATCTTATCGACAAGTTCGGATACGGCGGCTACTATGTGAAAATCTTTGACAAGACCGGAAAGACATTGATCTACTCTCGCGGATTCAATACTCTGTTTGAGGAATGGCGTACCACCGATCAAGCAAAGACTGAAACGCAGTCATGGACCAACAGCGTCTCTGTTCCTTTCCCTAAAGACACCATCATTGTGGAAATCCTCGGACGCGAACGTGCAGACATGCAGTTCCATTCCATGATGAAACTTTCTGTCGATCCGAAGAGCATCTTCATCGACCGTGGCAATCTCAAGGCACAGAATGTCACCAAGCTCCAATACAATGGCGATTCTGAGAATCATGCCGATCTCGTCTTCCTTGCCGAAGGCTATACTGCCGCCGAACAGGATAAGTTCCTCGCAGACGCCAAACGCTTCATGGAAACGCTTTTCACGATCCCACCCTATCCGGATCATCGCAACGACTTCAATGTTTGGGCTGTCGGACTGGTTTCCGAAGAATCGGGAACAGATTCTTCCGGCAAAGGCATCTTCAAGAACACCGCACTCAACTCCGGCTATTATACCTTCGGTCTCGACCGTTATCTGACGACACCTGACATTAAGTCCATTCGCGACGCTGTCTGGAACGTACCTTGTGATGCTGTCTTCATCCTTATCAATGCAAAGACTTACGGTGGTGGCGGTATCTATAACTTCTACGCAATGGGAACAGCCGACAACGAACGGACGCAATCCGTTTTCGTTCATGAGTTTGGCCATAGTTTTGCAGGACTGGCCGATGAGTATTTCTCTTCTACGGTTGCCTACAACGACTTCTACAATCTGAAATATGAACCTTGGGAACCGAACATCACCACATTGGTGAACTTTAGTTCGAAATGGAAGAACCAGCTGGCCAAAGGCACACCGATTCCTACGCCACTCACCGATCAGTACAAGGATAAGCTCGGCGTATTCGAAGGCGGCGGTTATCTTCCGAAAGGAATCTATCGCCCGATGGATCATTGCATGATGCGCGACTACGCTCCGTTCTGCCCGGTCTGCTCCGCTGCCATCGTCCGAATGATCAGCTATCTCACCGACAATAATTATTGATTGCGCGGCTGTATATATAAAATGAGAAACGCTTCCCCTTCTTCCGACTGTCGGAAAGGGGAAGCGTTTTTTATGCAGGGAAAGGTGGAAAATCCTTACTCAAAGAGCGATTGTCTTTAAACAGAGGAACGAAAGTGGCACTCATCGCGCAACAACGGAATGACTGTTCTAAGAGTAACTATCCCTTTATGATCTTTTCGAAATCGGCATCGATACTGCTGTTGGCACTGAAATCCCAAAGAGTAAGGCTTCGGATCTGATAATAATAGTACCAGTAATAGAACATTTCGTTGATGTGCTTCTGACGGGCGTCGTCCTTGCTGTTCTGCGCGTCATTGAGATCGAGCGTACTGATTTTGCCAACCATGAAAGTCTCCACGTTGGTGTGATAACGTTTCTGCGCAATGGTATCGGCCTCTTCGGCGATGTGCAACTGGGCAAGCTGGTTGTTGTACTGTTCGACAAGGATAAAAAGGTTCTGATTGAAGTTCATCGTCTCCTGACGCAGTTTGCTTTCCGTAACGTCGCGATTACTCTGCGCCACCTTGACCTGTCCGCGTCGTTTTCCCCAATCGATCAACGGGATCTTTACACCGACCTCAACAATCTGATTGTCTCTCAAATGGCGATACGCCGAACTAAACTGATTGTCCGTTCCGGTATAGCCGACCTGCGCATAAAGGGTGATCTTGCGAAGATTGCCCTTCGCCTGCGCCACCTCATAATCGGCCTGCAACTGCCGGCGGACCACATTACGGCTGAAGGCATTGTTCTCATCGGCTTTCGCTAGCACCTCGTCATAGTTCAACTCCATGGAAGGATTCTTGTCGGGCACCATCGGCTCCAGATCTACGTCGTCAGAGATATCGAGGAAAGAGCGTAACTTAAACATATTACTTTTCATCGTGCTCATGTTGTCGGTGAGCGTGGACTGAGCCTTGAGCACATTGAGGCGAAGCTGCAGGAGATCGTTCTCGCTGATCTTTCCCATACGGCGTTTCACCACAGCCACTTCATAAAGCTTGTTGGCATTGTCGAGATTCTGCTGTGCAGTCGTGACATTCTCTTTTGCAAGAAGCAGATTGAAGAAATACTGGATCGTGGTCATCGTCACCTCTTCAGTAGCGGACAGGAAGTTTGCCTTCGCCTCGTCGTACTTGACGGGCTGGATGCGTCGCTTCCACTTTGTGTCGTTGACGGCAAAGAGCGGCTGATTGAAGGTGAGTGCAAAGGGAATGGACATGAACTGCTTGCTCTTCGTTCCGGACAATTCGTGAAGGTAATCCAGCGAAGTGTTGAGCGAAAGCGTTCCGCCCGTCAACCAGATATTCTGATCGACGGAGAGATTGCCGAAAAGCTCCATGTAGTTGTTGCGCACGAAAGAATAGGATCCGGTACTGTTCTGGTAGGAACTGTACTTCTGGTTGTAACTCGGCAAGGTAGCATTTAAATTCACCTCAGGCAGCAGATCTGCCTGATAAGTGCGATATTCCCAGTAGGCAGTCTTCAGTTCGTTGAGCGCAACGGCTGCGTCAACGCTCCGTGTCCGGGCCATCAGGATGGCGTCGTCAAGAGTTATGCTTCTCTTGGCTTGGCGCGCATTCTGAGCCCAAACGGGATTCAATGATACGATAATAATGGATAATATAAGCGTGTGTAATCTCATAATAGTTATTCTTCATGTAATGCTTCGGCGGGTTGCACCTTCATAGCCTTTCGAGCTGGCATCAGATTGCCGAAGAAGATCATCAATGCAATCAGTACGTAGGTAATAGCGACAGCGACAATAAATCTTCCCGGAGCGAGCGTCACACCATCCACCGATGTGTTCAGTCCGACGTATGCCAGGTTCAGATCGATGAGAATGGCAGGAATCGTAGCGAGTGTAAGCAGCAACAAACCTTCTGTCATCTGACGGGCAAAGACGCTTCCGTTGGTAGCACCGAGAGCCTTGAACAGCGCGACCTCACTTTTCCTCCGCTGGGTCCTGAACCAGAATGTTCCGAGCAGTCCGAGGAAGATATTAAGCAACAGGAAAGCTGCGCCGATCATAAAATCGCGGACGATAATGTCATAAGGATGGTTGACGGTGCGACGCATGTCCTGATAAGACTGAATGTCGGAGACATAAACGTTACCCACTCTCAGATTGCGGTTTGCATAAATCCAGAAACGGTTTTTGAAGTCGTTGTCCTGACTGGCCTTGACACGGATACTGATATCGTCGCCGACGCCATTCTCTAAATGCTTGATGACAGAAGAGGTATTGCCGACAAGCTCATAATCATTGTTACGAAGTCTGCCTACAATGGCTGCAAGACGATCCACCTTTGTTGAATCACCAAAGTAGAACCGTTTCCCAATCAATGACTCCAGTTTGATCGGATGATTCGGACCGAGAAAATCGGAAGCCACAATGAAACCGTCCGGGGTCTTGTCGAATTGACGGACAAGCTGTTCCGTACTTTCACCCTGCGCCCCTTTGATACGGAAAACACGAATGAATCCGGAATCCGCCTTACGCATTCTAACGTTACGGCTGATGGTATCATACTTCACCTCTTCGCCGATATAGCTTGTCGAATAGGGAACGGAAGCTGACGAGATTCCGATCGCCTCGATGTCCGAACGTTGACGCAAGCGGCTTATGATCTCCTTGAAATCGTTTTCGGGCAACGTATCATTAGGATCATAATTGGGATTGGACGGATCGAGCTGAGAATAGGTAATATTGTAACAATGCGTGAGATCAAAACCTATAGGCTGATGATAGGTGTTCATCGTCGTGTACACATAATCTACGACAAACCAGAGGATGACACTCACGAAGAAGAGTTCGACAATGAGCCATAAGTTGGAATGCCATTCGTTTTTTATCTGTGATATTAATTTCTTATTCATAATCATATTCTTTT
>CAZIVE010000022.1:0-9463 GCA_964542435.1 uncultured Parabacteroides sp. | reverse complement strand
CAGAAGAGCAATCCGATACAACCTGCGGCAAGAGTTAGGATGAAATTCTCCGTAACGATATCGGTCAGCATACGGGATCTGCGACAGCCGAAGGCCCGGCGAATTCCGATCTCTGTTATATATCGGCGCAGACGGCTCTGTGTCATACTACTCAAGTTGATAGCCGGGACAAGGAGAAGAATAAGAAATATCAAACCTTCGCGGATATAGAATTTCTTAGGATCCGGCTTTTGGTTGGAGAAGGCGCCAAGGGAACAATCGAAGATTCCATAAGGGCGTCCGTTATCCGTGATCTTCATGCCGTGTGACTTCAATTGCGAATTGAATGCAGCAGCACTCTTTTTATATTCCTGAATGATCTTCGGGAGATCACTCTTGCTGCTTGCCAAAGCCACAGCCTTGAATAAGCCATTGCCTTGCACATCATCGATTCCACCCGTATTACTGACAATATTGGTTGTTGAATAAGGCAGCCAGATTTGTGAATAAGCTAAGGTGGCCAAAGGAGAAACGTCGCGCACAACTCCGCAAATGGTATAGGGTGTATAATTCATCTCTACGGTACGACCCACAACGTTTACACTATGGAACAAATGGCGCGCCACTCCTTCCGAAAGGACCAGAACCTTCTGCTTGGCATTGAAGGCAGCCTGGTCGTATGGTTTTCCGCTGATGAAATCGAAATCGAAAACACGCCAGAAAGAAGCATCAGTCTGCTTCTGATCGACGGAAACAGGATTGGCATTGTCAGCAGACAGAAGACACGATCCATTGCCGGAAGCGAACAATGTGACAGCCTCAGGCGTTTTCAAGGAGCTATACAACTGCTTGGCGGATGATTCACTGAAACCTCCGGCAAACATACCCTGTTTGTCGAGTTTTTCTACGGCAAAAGCATCCGCAATCAGGAACCGGTCTCTATTACTTTCCGGCGAGAAAGGCAGCACCTTCACTTCCTGCATGAGCACCATGATCATGATCAGGAAGATAGCGAGCGCCGTTCCCAAGATGTTGATGATGGTGACTACCGAATCCTGGCGCAGGCTGGCCCAAATCCGTTTGATATATTGATTCATGACTTTATTCGTAATTTAAGTTATTGTATCTGACGGCCATCGAAGAAGCGGACGATGCGAGAGGTCTGCTTGGCCTGTTCTTCGTTATGCGTCACCATGACAATGGTTCGGCCTTCGTCTTTATTCAGATGATGCAGAATATCCATGATTTCCGCACCCATCTTCGAGTCAAGGTTGCCGGTAGGTTCGTCGGCGAGGATGATCTCTGGGTTTCCTACGATGGCACGGGCGATGGCGACACGTTGGCACTGTCCTCCGGAGAGCTCCGAAGGCATGTGATGCTGTCGATGACTCAGCCCTACCTTCTCCAAAACCGTCTTGGCCATCTGGTGACGATCCTTGGCGGAGATATTGCGATAAAGCAACGGAACTTCGACATTGTCGATGACGTTGAGAGACTGTATCAGATGGAAACTCTGGAAGATGAAGCCGATCTCACGGTTACGGAAAGCTGCCAATGTCCGGTCGTTCATGCCTACGGTGACTGTGCCGTTGAGGATTACCTTTCCATGCGTCGGCGTATCGAGCAATCCGATGATGTTCAGCAATGTGGACTTGCCACAGCCGGAAGGTCCCATCACGCTGAGGAATTCGCCCTTCTCTACTTCCATATTGACATTTTCGAGAGCCTGTGTCTCGACCTCTTTTGTGCGGTATATCTTGTCGATTCCGCTTAATGAAATCATGCTCATAGCTTTACTATTTTATTCTCAGTTTATTTTTGTTCTTATAATTACTCATATCACTGACGACGACCTGATCGCCCTCCTTTAATCCGCTTTTCACCTCGACATATTCGAAGCTGCAGTCTCCCAGCTCCACTTTTCGTCTGACAAGTGTACCGCCCTCAAGAACGAACAGCTCGTATGTGCCGGCATTGTTACTGTAATAGCTGCCATTGGCGAGGCGCAATGTGTTGTCACGGATACTGCTCATGACATAGACATCCACCTTCAGTCCGGAGCGTAGTGCAGCGTCGTTGTCCTGCTTCATTTCTACGATAAAGTTGATTACCCCGTTCTGAGATTGTGGCGTGACGTTGGTAATGGTTCCTTCGAGCTGTTTGCTGCCTATCCGAACCATTGCTTTGCCTCCGGCTGCCACTTGGCCGCCGTAGCTGTCCGCAATTTCGCAGTTCACCTTGAAATGGCTCAAATCCGAAACCACGGCCACCTTTGATCCCTGCGTTACTTGCGCGCCGATCTGATTGTTGATGTAAGAAAGAATGGCTTTACGCGGCGAACGGATCTGCGCATCGGTAAAAGTCTGGCGAATGGACTGAAGGCTCTTCGCGAGAATGTTCATCTCCAGCTCTTTGGACTGAACCGAAGCGGACTTTACGAGCTTTTCGTTCTCATATTGCTGTTGGAGCTGCTGCAATTGCAGTTCGCCCTTCTTCAGGTTCATCTCCGCTTCACGCACGTTATCTGTTGTACCCGATCCAAGACTGTCGAGGTACTGTTCGTTGCGCAGTTCCACCTCCATACGTTTCACCTCCATACGCGAAACCTTCACCTTCATCGCAAGATCGTTGAGTTCGGTTTGGTTGTTGAGCTTCAGCTGACTCAGTTCGCTGCGCTTCATGGCCAACTGGTCTTCAGCCGTACTCAGATTATTCTGGGCCTGCTGCAAATCGAGCTTGAGCAGAGGAGTTCCCTCATCAACAGCATCGCCGTTCTTATGATAGACCTCCAGGATTCGTGAGTCAATGGGCGAATTGATGATCTCTTCGAACGCAGGTGACACGACACCCGACGCAGCGTAACTCAATTCGATACGACCACGATCGACAGTGCTCAAAATCACTTCGCTCCTACGAATACTGCCACTCATATAATGAATGAAAAACATCAAGGCAATAATAATGACCAAGGCCACAACGCTCCCACGAATGATCTTCGTGCGAACTATCTTTTTTCTTTCTTCTTCGGGAATCTCTCTATCCATATTCTGATTTGTTTGCCAAACAGGTAGCAAGCCGCGTGCCAAAAACGTAAATCATTATTGATTAGACATTTAAGTAATTATAGATCTGTTCGATTTCGGGACGACTGTCCGATAACGGACAATAAAAGTGCTGAAATCGGACGGATAGAACCGATCCTTCAATGAAAGAAACGGTTTTCATATCAAGAAACAAAACAAAATGACGATGACAACGACCTGCAGAGATGACAAAGGATAAAAAAAGAGGAACAAATTCGGCAAGCAGTGTCCGCTTTTGAAAAGACTGTTCGATAGCGGACACTCGTGAGAAAGAAATGAGATTGTGTTTGTTGATGAAATCAGTTCCGCTTATCTTTGCTACATATATAAGAAAGAAATGATCCTGGTAATAGATGACGATAGTGCCATACGCAGCTCTCTCAAGCTGATGCTGAAACGAGCTTCGTATGATGTGATGACCGTAGGCTCGCCTACGGAAGCCATCGCCGTTGTACGTGGGCATGCACCGCAACTCGTACTGCTCGACATGAACTATTCGCTGGCTACAGACGGAGAAGAGGGTTTGACTTTACTCAAGCAGATCAAAGTATTCCGTCCGGAAGTACCGGTGATCCTTATGACAGCCTGGGGAAGCATTCAGCTGGCTGTGAAAGGCATGAGGGCTGGCGCTTTTGACTTTATCACAAAACCCTGGAACAATCTGGCGCTCATACAACGCATCGAAACGGCCATCAATCTGTCCGGAACAGCCGCTCCCAAGCAGGAGAGCAACGACTTCGACCGTAGTGAGATCATTGGAAACAGCAAATCACTCAACGATGTGCTGGCTACCATCCAAAGAATCGCACCCACTAATGCTTCCGTGCTTATCACCGGTGAAAGTGGGACAGGGAAAGAGCTGATTGCCGAAGCGATCCATCGCAACAGCCCGCGGGCGAAGGCGCCTTTCGTTAAGGTAAACCTCGGAGGCATCTCGCAGACGCTCTTCGAAAGCGAAATGTTCGGACATAAGAAAGGAGCATTCACCGATGCCATTACCGACCGAATCGGACGCTTCGCGATAGCTGACAAAGGCACTATATTCCTCGACGAAATAGGAGAACTGGATGTGACATGTCAGGTGAAGCTGCTGAGAGTCTTGCAAGAACAGACATTTGAACCTCTCGGAGAGAGCAGTCCCGTGCACGTGGATATCCGTGTGGTCTGCGCTACCAATGCCGATCTCAAACAGATGGTACGCGACCGCAGCTTCCGTGAAGATCTCTTTTACAGAATCAACCTCATCAGTGTCCATCTGCCGGCCCTCAGAGAAAGACGCGAAGATATCCCGCTGCTGGTACGACATTTCAGCGAACAGCAGTGCGAACACAATGGACTGTCCAAAGTAGACTTTTCATCAGATGCCCTCGAATATCTCAGCCGTCTCCCCTATCCCGGCAATATACGCGAACTGAAAAATCTTATCGAAAGTACCATCCTCGTTTCCGGAAAACAGCTGCTCACGGCTGAAGACTTCCGCAACCAATATCAAAGCGAACCGGCAGAAAGCCGAACATCCGATGCCAATGGACAGACGCTGGAAGAAATGGAACGAAGCACCATCGTCAAGACGCTCGAAGCGCATGACGGCAACATTATGCAAACCGCACGTTCGCTGGGCATAAGCCGTACGGCGCTGTATCGCCGTTTCGAAAAGTATCACATCAAAATCGACGATAAATCATGCGACTGAAAGCTCTATTTGCCATATTGGTGCTGATGTTGCTCGCAGTGTTCGGTCTATTGATCTATCAGATGCCGCAACATCACTTGAAGTTGGTCTTCATTACGGAAGGTTTGATCATTGCAACACTGATCTATCTCGTCTATTTCTATCATAAGGTGATCAGACCCTATCATACCATAGGCCAAGGAATGGAACTGCTGAAGGAACAGGATTTCAGCAACACGCTATGCCATGTGGGGCAAGCCGAAGCCGACGTGATCGTTGATCTCTTCAACCGCACGATGAAACAGCTCAAAGATCTTAGGCTCCACGTACGTGAGCAGAACCAGTTTTTCGATCTGCTCATCAAGGCTTCACCTATGGGCGTGGTGATATGCGACTTCGACGGACGCATCACCTCCTGCAATGATGCAGCCTTGCAGATGCTCGACTGCGGGACGTTTGAAGAGATGAAAGGCAAAGCCGTTCCCGAGCTGGATTCACCTTTGGCGCAAGCCATCCTCCATATCGAGCGAGGCAAAAGCGATACGGTCCGCATCGGTGACAGCCGCATTTTCCGCTGTTCGAATCTCACATTTCAGGATCAGGGATTTCCACATCCCTTTATCCTTATCGAAAGCCTCACATCCGAAGTGATGGCGGCCGAAAAGAAAGCCTACGAGAAGGTGATCCGTATGATCGCTCACGAAGTGAACAACACGACAGCCGGAATCACATCGACACTCGACTCCGTGGGCGAGGCTTTGAAGGAAATGGAAGATAGCGAAGATCTTCGCGAAGCCATCACGGTCTGCGTGGAACGCTGCTTCAGCATGAGCCGTTTCATCACCAACTTTGCCGAGGTTGTAAAGATCCCCGACCCTGAATTGAGCAGCAAAGACCTGAATGAAGTGTTAGGCAACTGCAAGCTCTTCTTCGAAAACCTTTGTTCAGGAAAGGAGATCACGCTGCATTGGCAAATGTCCGAAGCGCCGATCTGTGTCAACATAGACAGCACACTGTTTGAGCAGGTCGTCATCAACATTGTCAAAAATGCCGCGGAAAGTATCGAAACGAAAGGTGACATCTTTATTCGCACAAACGCAGCACCCGCCATGCTCGAGATATCCGACAATGGGAAGGGCATCGATAAGGAGACCGAGGCTAAAATATTCACTCCCTTCTTCTCCACAAAGCCTAACGGACAAGGTATTGGTCTTATCTTCATCAAGGAAATCCTGAATCGACACCGCTGTTCCTTCTCGCTCCGTACATACAACGACGGCCTGACAAGATTCAAGATCAGTTTTCCAGGGGAATAATAGATCGGTAACTGAAATCAGTCTTACCACATTAGCGATTACAGTAATAGAAATTGCAGAAGCAGAAGGATAGATTATATTCGATCATGTACTATTTGCATGAGAATCACGTTTAAGCCATAGTATAAAAGCAATCTATTCATGAAGAGAATATCCTCGAAAAAATGGCAGGCTAATCTGACCATGTTGATAATGGGTGGACTATTGGGGCTGTCGATCGCATGCGGTTCGCATAGCTATGTAGTACAACGGCAAAAACTAATTGCAGAGATGGACAATGCGTTTCAGACAACTGTAGAGAATCATGCAGCACAATGGTTGGCACAAGATACAATCCGCTCGTATGTGGATCTACAGCAAAAGTTGGCAGCACAAATCTCTGTACGCGCCTATGACAAGACCTTTGCTGCCGCATTGAAGCCATCCGTTGCAGACAATTCGGGCATTCAAGTGCAAGTACTCGAAAAACGGAATGCCGGCTTCGAGAACGAACTGTCTGAAGGCTATCTGCTAAGCGACACAATCGTCTGGATGGCACCTCAACATGCTGCGAACATGGCGGCTTCGCCCATGATTTCCTTCAGAGGCTATATACGTTGTACGCCTTGGACCATTTTGCAACTATCTGACCAGACGCTATCGCTGACGCTGCTTGTTGCATTCATAGTATGCGGATTGCTTTTTCGAGTACTGCGTAGGAAAGATGAGCAACCGTCCGAGCAAAATGAAGCAATCGCTTTTGGCGATCTCACACTCGACATGCATAACGGATGCTTCCTGGATGTATCGGGAAATCCGCTTCACCTTACGCCAATGCAATATGCACTGTTGGAAATGTTCTATCTATCTCCTACACATCAACTGATGAAGAGGGATATCTGTGATTCACTTTGGCCTGGGAAGGAAAATGCCGACGATACACTTTACACACTCATACGCCGTCTGAAGCCCATCGTAGAAGGTCATAGCCGTTTGCATATCAGCACAGACCGCGGTAAAGCATATCAGCTCGACATTATGAATTGACGATTGTCAGATAAATGTCGGAAAATTGTCAGACGATTGTCTGAAGCCGTTTTTTGTAGAATCGATATCTTCGCCTCAAAAAACAAAGAAGATGCGTAAGTGGCTTATAGCAGTGATTATCATTGCAACCTCATGGATGATTAAAGCACAAAATCAGACAGACAAAATTTGCGGCACTATCGCCGATAAACAAAATCAACCGATCGTTATGGCCAATGTCGTGGCACTTGACCCTACGGATTCTGCATTTATAAATGGCACGACATCAGAAGCCGATGGAAGTTTCAACCTCATAGTCCCGGCGTATAAGAAACGGATTGTACAGATCTCCTATGTGGGCTATGAGACCAGAATAATTGAGAATGCTACAGGGAATATAGGAAAAATCATATTGGAAGATCATATTCAACTAGAAGAGGCGACTGTAACAGCCACAAGACCGGTCTATCATCTGAAAGGCTCAACCTTGACAACAGATATACACGAGACCATTCTTGCTACTTCCGGCTCGGGGCGCGACGTACTGAAGCACATTCCAGGCATATCGGTCAAAAGCGAAGGTTATGAGGTTTTCGGTAAGGGAACGCCCCAAATCTATATTGACAATCATCTGGTGCAGGATAATGCAGAAATCAATCGACTCAGCTCAAAGGATATACAAAAGGTGGAAGTGATCCGCAATCCGGGAGCGGAATATGATGCTACAGTGAAATCGGTCATACGCATCCGCACAACGCATAAAAATGATCAGGGACTGAGTGGATATACCCAAGGAGAATATATGCAAACACATTATTCTACTTATGATGGGTTGATAAATCTCTCCTTCCATAAGGAAAAGCTGACGCTCTTTGGAAACATCTGGTATTCACATGGCACAGATAGGCGCCATCAAACCAATGTCTATCAGGTATTCTCGCCCTCAAGCCCAACTGTAAACTCGAAGAGTCTGTTCTTTGTTAAAGGCAATTTCATCGGCGGAAAAGTCGGAATGAACTATGACATAGGCCCAAAACAATCCATAGGATTCGCCATCGAGCCGCAGCATACACCTGACAATGTGATGACGGACAATGCCTTTTATACAGCAGAGAAAAAGGGATTCGCAAAGGACAGTATCCAATATGATTCACGAACACAACTGCCCGCAACATCTGCAATCGCCAACGGATATTACGAAGGCGAATTCGGAGAATGGAAACTCAACCTCACAACCGATATGTTGATTGGTAAAAATAGCACGGATCAGAGGGTGAAGGAGAATGGCACCTATTCTAAGAGTAATGATCTTTTGACACAAAACCACACAAAGAACCGAATGGTAGCAGCAAAACTGACTGTGTCAAGAACACTTGGTAAAGGAGAAATAAAAATCGGCACAGACCATACATTCATCCGGCGCCGAGATAACTTCATCAGCTCAAAGGAGATTCTGCCTACCATAAACAACAAGATAGATGAAAACAAGTCAGCTCTCTTTACTGAATACAACAGCTCATTCGGGAAACTCAATGTTAGCGTAGGAGTAAGATATGAACATGCTGAAAGTGACTATTGGAAAGACGGAACACATATAGCAGAACAGAGCAAAAGCTACAACGATCTGCTGCCAAGCCTTTCGATAGATTTCCCAATGGGAGAAGTACAGACAACACTGAGTTACACGACACACAAAAGCCGTCCTAACTTCCAGATGCTTCGCAGCAATCTAAACTATAACAACAGATATGTCTATGAAGGCGGGAATCCACTGCTCATTCCTTCTACTGAGCGGTCAGTAGAATTGGGGATGTTATACAAATGGTTGCAATGGTCAGTCAATTACACAAACGTCTGCAACGCCATGGTTAGTGATGAGCAAGCTTACGTAAACGATCCTGACATCGGGGTATTGACGGTGGTAAATAAGCCAAGGAGTCAAAGCTTGAATACGTTTCTGACCATAGCACCTACTATTATATCGTGGTGGAAGCCTCAATTGAATGTGAGTTATATGCAGCCCTTCTTCAAGATCCAATATGGAACCGTAACAAAGAAAATGAATCGTGGCATGGTGGGTTTCACACTGAATCAAAGCATTACATTTCCGAAGGAATATACTCTTACTGTTGATGCCAACTATCAGGGAGAAGGCGATGAAGGTTCCATCCACACACAAAGCAATGGCAGTCTCGATATAGGTTTACGCCGTAGTTTCTTCTCGAAAAAGCTGGACGTTATACTGCAAGGCACCGATCTACTTCATACGCAGCGTGACTACATAGACTTCTACGGCAGCTACATGAAGATTGTCAAACGTGCCAAGTCCGACACACGAAGCTTGCTCGTGACGCTTCGCTACAATTTCCATCCGTCGAAGCTGACATACAAAGGCAGACATGTATCCG